>JAJQGF010000109.1 GCA_021200695.1 Lachnospiraceae bacterium | reverse complement strand
TACATGATGAGTGGGAGGACTGCTCTCTTGTGGACTTTAACCGTTCGGGAGTTCCGCTTATAGAAATAGTTTCCGAGCCCGATATGAGAAGCGCTGAGGAGGTAATTGCATATCTTGAAAAGCTCAGACTTATAATACAGTATCTCGGCGCATCCGACTGTAAGCTTCAGGAGGGCTCGATGAGGGCGGATGTTAACATTTCAGTCAGAGAAGCCGGCTCGGATAAATTCGGTACTAGGACGGAAATGAAGAATCTCAATTCCTTCAGGGCAATCGCGAGGGCGATTGAGGGAGAGCGCAGCCGTCAGACAGATATAATTGAATCCGGGGGTACGGTTGTACAGGAGACGAGAAGGTGGGACGACAGCAGGGAATACTCCTATCCGATGCGTTCCAAAGAGGATGCCCAGGATTACAGGTATTTTCCGGACCCTGATTTAACCCCGGTTTATATCAGTGATGAGTGGATAGAAAGCATCAGGGCGAAGCAGCCGGAGTTCAGAACGGAAAAGATGAAGCGCTACAAGGAGGAGTTTGATATACCGGATTACGATATCGAGATTATAACAAATTCCAAGCGTATGGCGGATATTTTTGAGGCTGCAGTTGCCGTATGCGGACAGCCCAAGAAGGTGTCGAACTGGCTGATGGTGGAGACACAGAGGCTTTTAAAGGAGCAGGGGCTTGAGCCGGAGGATATCAGATTTTCACCCGAGCATCTCGCAGCCCTTATAGATATGACGGAAAAGAGGGTTATTAATTCCTCGGTTGCAAAGGAGGTCTTTGAGGTTATGTTCAACGAGGACATTGACCCGTCAGTCTATGTCGAGGAGAAGGGACTTAAAACCGTAAATGATGAAGGAGCTTTAAAGAAAACGGTCGAGGAGATTATCGCTGCTAATCCGCAGTCGGTCGAGGATTATCATAACGGTAAGGAGAAAGCGATTGGCTTCCTTGTCGGGCAGACCATGAAGGCA
This sequence comes from Lachnospiraceae bacterium, assembly GCA_021200695.1. Taxonomy (GTDB): domain Bacteria; phylum Bacillota; class Clostridia; order Lachnospirales; family Lachnospiraceae; genus Acetatifactor. The sequence continues at coordinate 6,480 of JAJQGF010000109.1, read as the reverse complement.
ATGAAGGGAAAGGCTGACCCGGCAGGCGTGAATAAATTATTGAAGGAGCTGCTGCAGTAGGCAGGTAAGGTTTTAATGGGGCTATTAGCTGAATATGTTTGATAAGAGGTTGAGCGGGACAAGAAAAATAATACTCATAATGCTGCCCGTGCTGCTTATCGTCCTCTGCATTCTGTGTGTGATGTATGAATATGCAGAGGATGGGGAGGACGGTACGAATAAGGTTGCCGTCTCGGCGGACAGTGGCTTTTACAATTCCGATGTAAGTATAAGTGTGACAGTTCCCGGTAAGGCGCAGATATATTACACGACAGACTGCAGTGAGCCGGCGGCGGAGAACGGTATTCTGTATGAAGCGCCGATTGTGCTTGAAGCGGGTGAGGAGGAGTGCGTATACACACTCAGGTTTAAGGCAGTATATGATGACGGCGGAGAATCAAAGGTCGTAACGCGCACCTATGTGACAGGCGTTAATGTCAGTGAAAGATATGATATGAAGGTGCTGCTTGTAACAGGCGAGCCGGAGGATTTGTTCGGATATGAGAACGGTATATTTGTAGCGGGAAAGGCCTATGATGAATTTAAAGAAAATAATCCCGATTCTTATGACGGAAATGGCATAGACGCTAATTTTATGCAGAGCGGCAGAGAGTCGGAAAGAGAGGTATATATACAGCTTTTCGATGAGGACGGAAACACGCTTTTTGAGTTAAACGGCGGTATAAGGATTAGAGGCGGCGCAACAAGGTTAAAAAACCAGAAATCCTTTACGCTGTATGCGAGAAAGGAATATGATGAGGAGAACAGATTTAGGTACACATTATTTGAAAATCTGTTATCCTGTGAGGACGGAGTTGTAGGGAAAAAATATAAACAGCTCATAGTGAGGAATTCCGGTCAGGATAATGGCTTTGCATTTCTGCGCAATGAGCTTGCAGGCGCTCTTGCGGCGGAGGCAGGCTTTCCTGACGTTATGTTCTCAACTCCTGTGGTGTGCTATATAAATGGTACTTATCAAGGCGTTTATTGGCTTGAAAACGCATTTGATGAGCAGTACTTTGAAAACAGATACGGAGAATATGAAGGCAGCTTCGTCGTCCTTGAGGGCACTGATGCCCTGAAGGAGGAAGAGGAGGACGGCGATAAGGCAAATTACGCGGATGAATACAATACTCTTTACAATGATTTTGCGGGAAGGGATTTGACAGATGACGATAATTATGCCGAGCTGTGCGAATTTATTGATGTGCAGAATTACCTGCAGTATTTTGCCATAGAAAACTACGTGGGAAATTATGATTGGCCGACAAATAATGAGAGAGTGTACCGTTATGTGAGCAGTGACGGAGACTACACTGAGAACTCTGTATTTGACGGCAGATACAGATTCATGCTCTATGATGTGGACTATGGCTTTGGACTGCTTACTCAATATGAGTCGGTCGGCATACTTGCTTCCTCGCCGACGCTTAACCGTATTCTTTCGGGGGATTCACCGCTTTTTGCCGCATTGATGGAAAGGCAGGACTGCAGGGAATACTTTGTTAATTATAACTGTTTTCTGATAAACGGGGTGATGAGCAGCGAAAATGTCAGCAGCACGGTTGACGATATGCACGGCTCGCGTTATGGAGAGCTGTACCATATGCTTGAGGAGACTGAGCTTCTCAGGGACTCGCTGTGGATATGGGAGAATGAGGACAATCTGAACATTGACTATGTTAATGAAAATATAGTAAAAATCAAAGCCTTTGCGGAAGCGAGACCTCAGACGGTAATTGATGATATTAAGACTGTATTCGGATATGGGGAATGCTATACCCTTAATGTTGACAGAGGGGATATCTATGGAAATATTGAGATTGAAGGTCTGTACATGGATGCAGATGAATTTAAGGGAACATATTTTCAGGAGATTCCCATAAGAATAACGGCGCAGCTGACTGAAAATGAGGTGTTTGATTATTTTCTTGTTAACGGGGAGAAATGCTATGATATGTCTTTCGTGGTTGATGAGGGGACTGTGGAGGACGGTGAGGTCAATGTCAGCCTTGAGACGCATTATGTTGATGAGCCGAGGCTTACGATAAATGCCGTAAAATCTAAGGGGACGGGTGATTTCATAGAGCTCGTCAATCTCTCGGGACAGGCATTGTCAACGGGCGGATATTACCTGAGTGACGATGAGGAGCTTTATAAATATTCACTGCCGTCAACCGTAATACAGCCGGGTGAGACGCTTAGAATATACGGAAATAACAGTCTTGACCCTGAGAGCCTTGGCTCTCTTGAGATGAATTTTAATATAAAGACGGGTGAGGTAATAACCCTGTCTTATATGAGCGATATAGTCGAACAGCTTGAGATTCCCGGACTGTCCGAAAATGGCGTATATACAAGAGAATACTCCACGGGAGTATTCAGGGAATATATAATCTCAGGAAATACGTAATGTCAGCCGTTTTCAAAAATGTAATTGAGGAATGTGACCGTCATGGTCTCATGGGGCGCGTCCGTAAGTATGCCCATGACTACACAGTCGGAGTCGGGAAAGGTGTATACATCGAGAAATTCCGTACAGTCATCGATATATATTCCCACCGCAACAGGCTCGTCCATCAGCTCGGGCTTTGTGGGGTCGGGAATTTCAGGGCGCAGTGAGCTGTCCATCTCGGTCTCTGCAAGCTGCACCTGCTTTACCACTTCAGTATCAACATAATAGAAAAAATCTGAATATTTTTCTATTTCCTCTTCGCTGAGCGCTTCACGCAAATCCTTGAATATTCCGGCATTTGCATAGCTTGAGAAAATATCGTCCCCCGCTATGATTGTGTCAAGAATTGATGCCGCAACATATGCGGAAAGCTTTTCCGAGGAATTAATCGCGGTCTCGTCCATTATGCCGAAGGAGATTTTCAGCGAGGTATCCATGCTGAGGGAATATTTGTCGGAATCTATTTCCATATACGAGAGAAATTTTTCATTATATTCCTCAGTGTCCTCCAGATGCACTGAGCTGTTGAGGAGAGCTGCCTCCATAACCGCCTCTTTCTTCGTAACCATATCGTGAATGAAGGCCGCAATTATTACAAATGCTATAAGCCCTCCGATAACATACCATTTATTATAATACCAGAAATATGATATTTTTTTATTTAATGAGGCGTTTTTCATCTCATTGCGCTCATCTTTAAATTCGTCCATTACCGCCATCAAAGATACCTGCCCTTCAGTAAGTGTAAGTCCTGTTAAAAAGTATTTTAACCTATGATATATAATAAATTCTTCATAACACAAAGTCAATTAAAGCATTTGTGAAGTTTATAAAAAAATAATAAAATATTTACGTCTGCGCCGCGGTATTAAGCTTCGTATCAGCTTATAAATTTATATCAGCCTTGAAAGTTTGGAATAAGCTGATATAATATTTATTATTGACGGGAAATTTTAAAAGCCGTGCGGACGGCGGATTGTGAGGTAATATGAGCGATACATATGTTGAATGTCTGGTGACGGGAAAGGCTTCTGCTGCGGCAAAGGCTTTAAAGGTTATTCTTATTATTCTTTTAGTGCTGTTTGTGCTTTCAATGGTAATAACCGGTATGGTGGGATTATTTTTGGCGGCTATTACGGGAGTAGGTTTATATTTTACCAATCAGTACACTCATGTGGAGTACGAGTATCTGTACCTTGACAGGGAGATTTCAGTGGACAGGGTTCTGGGAAAGTCGAGAAGAAAGAGAGTGGCAACTTATACCATGGAGCGTATGGAGATACTTGCGCCGGTAAGGTCATACCATCTTGACGGTTACAGAAACAGAAAGGTGAAGACCACCGATTACAGCTCGCTGGAGGATGTCAGGGCTGATGGAGGATATGCGATGTATTATGAGGGAGGAGAGAGGGTTCTGTTAAGCCCGAGCAGTGAAATGCTGAAGGCAGTTAAAAATGCAGCGCCGAGAAAGGTCTTTACGGACTAGTAAAAATCGAGTAAAATGAGAGTTGATATGCATCAAAAACGCTGTTAAACTCATTAAAAACCTAAAATATATAACATCACGAAAGACTACAGGAGGAAATAAAATGGGACAGATTATTGGAGAAGGAATTACCTTTGATGATGTGCTGCTTGTTCCGGCATATTCACAGGTAATCCCCAATCAGGTTGACCTGACGACATGGCTGACCGGAAAAATCAGGCTGAACATTCCTATGATGAGTGCAGGAATGGATACAGTTACCGAGCACCGTATGGCAATTGCTATGGCAAGACAGGGCGGCATAGGCATTATTCATAAGAACATGTCAATAGAAGCGCAGGCGGAAGAGGTTGACAAGGTAAAGCGTTCCGAGAACGGTGTTATTACTGACCCGTTTTCACTTTCTCCGGAGCATACATTGGCGGATGCAGATGCATTAATGGCAAAATTTCGCATTTCAGGCGTACCTATCACTGAAGGACGCAAATTAGTAGGAATTATCACCAACAGAGACCTCAAATTCGAGCCGGATTTCACAAAAAAAATTAAAGAGTCCATGACAAGCGAAAACCTTATTACGGCACAGGAGGGGATTACTCTTGAGGAGGCAAAGAAGATTCTTGCCAAAGCGAGAAAGGAAAAGCTGCCTATAGTTGATAAGGATTACAATTTAAAGGGCCTTATAACAATAAAGGATATTGAAAAGACAATAAAATATCCTCTTGCGGCAAAGGATGAGCAGGGCAGGCTTCTCTGTGGCGCAGGCGTCGGCATAACTGCAAATGTGCTTGACAGAGTATCAGCTCTGGTTGACGCAAAGGTGGATGTGATTGTGCTTGACTCAGCCCACGGACATTCACAGAATGTTTTGAACTGTCTTAAGATGATAAAGGAAAAATATCCGGAGCTTCAGGTCATTGCCGGAAATGTTGCTACGGGCGATGCAACAAAGGCGCTTATTGAGAACGGCGCTGACGCCGTAAAGGTCGGAATAGGTCCCGGCTCTATCTGTACCACGCGTGTGGTTGCGGGTATAGGAGTACCCCAGATTAGCGCTGTTATGGACTGCTACAGTGTTGCCAGGGAATATAACATTCCGATTATTGCAGATGGCGGAATAAAATATTCTGGAGACATTACAAAGGCCATTGCAGCAGGAGGAAGCGTCTGCATGATGGGCAGCATGTTTGCCGGATGTGAGGAGAGCCCCGGAGAATATGAACTCTTTCAGGGAAGAAAGTACAAGGTATATCGTGGAATGGGCTCTATTTCCGCTATGGAGAATGGAAGTAAGGACCGTTATTTCCAGGAGAATGCAAAGAAGCTTGTACCTGAGGGCGTTGAGGGACGTGTCGCCTACAAGGGAAGCGTGGAGGATACAATTTTTCAGCTTATGGGCGGTCTCCGCTCAGGTATGGGCTATTGTGGGGCTCACAATATTCAGGAGCTTATGGACAACGGCAGATTTGTCAAAATTTCAGCGGCATCTCTCAAGGAGAGCCACCCCCACGATATTCATATAACAAAAGAGGCGCCAAACTACAGCGTGGATGACCACTAAAGCCTGTTTTTAAATTTATCTGGCCGACCGTCGAGCACGACTTATTTGTTGTGTGCAGCGGCCGGTTCTGTGTTTATAATTATTTTCAGGAGGGAAAAACTATGTTATCATTGGAACATGAGCTTAAAGGAAACGCGTACCCCGGAAGAGGTATAGTGATTGGGAAAAGTCCCGATGGAAAGCATGCTGTGGCGGCGTACTTTATTATGGGAAGAAGCGTCAACAGCCGCAACCGCGTGTTTGTTGAGGACGGTGATGGAATACGCACACAGGCATTTGACCCGTCAAAGCTTGAGGACCCCAGCCTTATAATCTATGCCCCGGTAAGGGTTCTCGGGAACCGGACAATTGTGACGAACGGAGACCAGACCGATACGATTTTTGAAGGAATGAGCAGACAGCTTACCTTTGAGCAGTCTCTGAGATGCAGGGAGTTTGAGCCTGATGCGCCCAATTATACGCCGCGCATATCCGCCGTAATGAAGGTGGAGAAGGGTGAATACGATTATGCTATGTCGATATTAAAGAGCAATAACGGCAACCCCGCTTCATGCTTGAGATTTACATATTCATACAGTAACCCCGTTGCGGGAGAGGGACATTTCATTCATACCTATATGCACGATGGAGAGCCTCTTCCGAGCTTTGAGGGAGAGCCCGGGAGCGTTGCAATGTTGAACGATATTGATGAATTTACCGGGCTTGTGTGGAGCAGCTTAAATGAGGACAATAAGGTATCGCTGTTTGTAAGATATATTGATATTGCCTCAGGAGTCTGCGAAACCAGAATAGTAAACAAGAATAAATAACTAAGAGAGGATAAAAGCATGAACGAAATACAGTTAAAATATGGCTGCAACCCTAATCAGAAGCCTTCGAGAATTTATATGGAAAATGGCGGAGAGCTTCCCGTTAAGGTATTGAACGGCAGACCCGGTT
>JAJQGF010000130.1 GCA_021200695.1 Lachnospiraceae bacterium | reverse complement strand
GTGTAAAATAATAACCAAATAACAATACGTTGAGGAGTCTGCTTATGAAGCGACAGTCTTATGCACAATGCCGCCTGAAAAAAGATATCAGAAGCTGCCGCACGGCATTGCTTTTTCTGGCAATTTATTTCATTGCTGCCGAAGCTTTTTTTATACAACCTGTCCCTTGGTAATTTTAGCCGGGGTGCCATGTCCCGGCTGCGGCTTGACCAGAGCGGCATTTTATTTGCTGACAGGAAGACCCGCAGAAGCCTGGAACCAGAATGCCACAATTTTTTTATGGCTCCCGCTTTTGATTGCAGGAGCCTGTTTCCGTTATATCCATGGAAAAATTCCGTCCTTTTACTTTCCTGCAGCTGTTTTGGCAGCCATTTTGACATTTGTAAACTATGGCTGGCGGCTTTTTCATGGAACATTGGCTTCGGTTTCATTTGAGGGTCTTCTGAAAAAATAAAAAGCTACTCTCCGAATACAGCCCTGTAATCAGCCTGAAACTTCTCTATTCCGGCATCAGTAAGGGGATGATGAAGCATCTGCTCAATAACCTTGAAGGGAACAGTTGCTATATCCGCACCTGCAAGTGCGCAATCCGTAACGTGTATCGGATTTCTTACACTCGCTGCGATAATCTCCGTCTCTATATCGCTCACGGCGAAAATATCAGAAATCTCCCTTATAAGGTCAACGCCTCTCTGGCTGATATCGTCCAGCCTTCCCAAAAAAGGAGATACATACGCGGCTCCGGCTCTTGCTGCCAGAAGTGCCTGATTTGCGCTGAATATGAGTGTCACGTTAACCTTTATTCCCTCTGAGGATAATGTCCTGCATGCTTTGAGTCCTTCCTCTGTCATGGGAATTTTTACAACCATATTGGGATGTATAGCGGCAATTTTTCGTCCCTCCTCTATCATTCCATCCGCGTCAACGGTAGTCGCTTTTACCTCTCCGCTTATAGGGCCGTCAACTATGGCCGCAATCTCAGCGATTACCTCCTCAAATACTCTTCCCTCCTTTGCAATAAGTGAAGGGTTCGTGGTGACACCGCAGATTACTCCCATATCATTTGCCCTGCGTATGTCCTCTACCTTTGCAGTATCAATAAAAAATTTCATATTTCCCTCTCTTCCGCTGACCCGCAGCTATGTTTATTTATTTCAGAATAACATTTCCATGTATATCTTGCAAGTATCATCTGAGGCTGTCAACTGCCGCTCTCTCTATAAGCAGCCCCTTCTGAAAACGGCATATAAACTTCTCAAAGCCCCGCACGTCCTCCGGGTCAGGCTCAATTTTCTCTCCCTCATCACCATGAAATACCTTATTTTGCAGATAGTCCTCCAGCGCTTCCTTTTCTTCCTTCCAAATCATATATGATGCCAGGAGAGCCATTCCCCATGCTCCGCCCTCTCCGGCAGTTTCCATGACTGCAACCGGTGCATTAATGGCTCCCGCCAATATACTTTGTCCTACTCCCTTTGTCTTAAATAATCCTCCGTGGCCCGTAATACGCTCTACTGCCACCTTCTCCTCCTTCACAAGAATATCCATACCCTCCTTCAATGTTCCAAGTGCGGTATACAGATTCACTCTCATAAAGTTAGCCAGATTAAATGTGCTCTCAGGAGTCCGGACGAACAGTGGACGCCCCTCCTCGAAGCCCGTGATATGCTCACCGGAAAAATAATTATATGCCAAAAGGCCATCACATGCCTTGTCACCCTCCATGGCTTTTTTGAACAATAACCCAAATAATTCATTTTTATCGACATTAACTCCCAATGCCTCTGCAAATTCTCCAAAAATATTAACCCAGGCATTCAAATCGGAGGTACAGTTGTTACAGTGAACCATTGCGACTGCATCACCTGCCGGTGTAGTCACCATATCAATTTCCTCATGAGCCTCCTTCAGCGCCTTTTCAAGAACGATCATGGCAAAAACGGAGGTTCCGGCGGACACATTTCCGGTTCGCGGCTTTACACTGTTGGTAGCTGCCATACCTGTTCCGGCATCTCCCTCCGGCGGGCAGAGCGGACAGCCGGCCTGAAGCCTTCCGGTTGAATCAAGCTTTTTCGCGCCCTCCTCAGTCAGAACGCCTGCCTGCTCTCCCGCCAGCAGTACCTCTGGCAGCAAATCGGCAATTTTCCAGCTAAAGCTATTCTCTGATACCAGCTTATCAAATTTTTCAAGCATTACCCTGTCGTAATCCTTTGTCTCCGAATCAATCGGGAACATTCCGGACGCGCTTCCGATACCCAGCACTTTTTTGCCTGTGAGCTGCCAATGGATATATCCGTCCAGAGTGGTCAGAAAATCAATCTCCGTGACATGCTCCTCCTTATTTAAAATTGCCTGATAAAGATGGGCTACGCTAAAGCGCTGGGGAATATGAAACTGAAATTCCTCAGACAGCTTCTCAGACGCCTCCTGTGTAATCGTATTTCTCCATGTGCGAAACGGCGCCAACAGCTTGCCGTTTTTATCAAACGCCAGATAGCCATGCATCATTGCGCTGAAGCCGATTGCCGCCAATCGCTCTACAAATACACCGTATTTTTTCTGTACATCCTCCGTCAAATCCCGATAACAATCGGCGAGTCCAACCCATATATCCTCCATTGAATATGTCCAGATTCCGTTTTCCAGACGGTTTTCCCAATCATGTGCCCCGGAGGCAATCGGCGCATGATTCTCGTCTGTCAAAACCGCTTTGATTCTTGTAGAGCCAAATTCAATGCCCAGAACCGCTTTTCCACTGATAATTGTATTTTTTGCATCACTCATATTGTTCCCTCCGACTTATTCCTGACCATAATAGGCATTAGCGCCGTGTTTACGAAAATAATGCTTATCCTGCATTTCCTGTGGTGCAGGCTGGATTTTAGAATTGATTATCTCCGACCGGTATGCCATTTTGGCCACCTCCTCCAGCACAACAGCGTTATGTACCGCTTCGTACGGAGTCTTTCCCCATGTAAAAGGACCATGATTTTTGCATAATACCGCAGGCATTGCCATAGGCTCTATTTTTAACGTCCGGAATAATTCAGCAATGCAGATGCCTGTATTTTTCTCATATGCCTCCTCAATCTCTTCCTTTGTCAGACAACGCGCGCATGGAATCTCACCATACATATAGTCCGCATGAGTCGTCCCATAACATGGAATCCCTCTGCCCGCCTGAGCCCAGCTGGTTGCATAGGAGGAATGAGTGTGAACGATGCCTCCCACCTGTGGAAATGCCTTATACAGCTCCAGATGTGTCGGTGTGTCCGAGGACGGCTTATAATGTCCCTCCACACGGTTTCCCTCCATATCAACAACAACCATATCATCTGCGGTCATGGTCTTATAATCTACGCCGCTTGGCTTGATTACAAACAAGCCGCTCTCCCTGTCAATTCCGCTGACGTTTCCCCATGTAAATGTAACCATTTTATATTCAGGCAGAAGCATATTTGCTTCAAAAACCTTCTGTTTTAAGCTCTCCAGCATGATTTCATCCCCTTCTTACCTATATGCAATAGAATTCCATTTTAATTCGTTTTTAAAATCGCGGATGTTGGTATTGTTATCGATGACAACGCTCTCTATACCCATTGCAGAAGCCCAATCCACCATCTGCTCCACCGATAAATCATACGAGAAGGCAGTGTGATGCGCCCCGCCTGCCAGAATCCACGCCTCAGTTCCCACCTCAAGGCTTGGTCTGGGAGTCCAGAAGGCTGTTGCTACCGGAAGCTTTGGCATCGGCTTTTCCACCTTCTTACAATCCACAGCATTGACAATCAATCTGAAACGATTACCCAAATCTACCAGCGAAGCTGCCACCGCCGGACCGGTTTTGGAGGTGAACACCAGCCGCGCCGGGTCCTCTCTGTTTCCCATTGAGAGCGGCTGAACCTTTATGGAAACCGTTCCCTCGGAAATAGTGGGACATACCTCAAGCATGTGCGCCTGAAGAATTCCTTCCTTACCCGGAACCAGATTGTAGGTGTAGTCCTCCATAAAAGAGGTACCCTTCGCATCCGGCATTCCATCGGTCATAAGCTTCATCAGACGAACCATTGCCGCCGTTTTCCAATCGCCCTCCGCGCCAAAGCCGTAGCCTTTTTCCATTAACCGCTGTATTGCCAGGCCCGGAAGCTGCTTCAGCCCGCCAAGCATACCGAAATGTGTGACAATCGCGTGATAATCTCCTTCTTTTAAAAATTTTTCTGTGCCAAGCTCAATTTGTGCCTGCACTGCCACATGTCTTCTGAATTCCTCCGCATCACGCCCTTCCAAAAGAATCTCATATTTACTGTAATACTCCTCTACCAGCTCATCTGTATCACCCCTTGGTACTGCGTCAACATACTCAACTAAGTCATTGACATTATAATGGTCAATTTCCCAGCCGAATTTAATCTGCGCTTCTACCTTATCTCCTTCGGTGACAGCTACATTATTCATGTTGTCGCCCACACGGCATACACGGATATGTGATGATTCCATCACTCCCAATGCAGTCCGCATCCAGTCTCCCAGACGTTTCTGCACGGTCGGATTACTCCAATGTCCAAAAATAATTTTCCTGTCAATTCCCATACGGCTTACAATATGTCCGTACTCACGGTCACCGTGGGCGGACTGATTCTCATTCATGAAATCCATGTCAATTGTGTCGTAGGGAATCTCCTCATTGAACTGAGTCAACAGATGGCACAACGGCTTTTTATACTCCTGAAGACCTATAATCCACATTTTCGCCGGGGAAAAGGTATGCATCCATGTAATCACACCCGCGCACTCCGGGTCATTATTCGCATCATTAAATGTACTGCGAATTGACGCCTGACTAATAAGCGTAGGCTTTAACAGCACCTCAAAGGGCAGCATACCTGATGCGTTCAGCCCCTCTACAATCTTTGCAGAATGCTCTGCTACCTTTCTCAGGCATTCATCGCCATACAAATCCTGTGAACCGGTACAGAACCAAAATTTATAATTTCTCATTTCAATATTCTCCTTCTTACGCCGGGTTTTCTACATATTCCCATACTCTAAGCTATTGCCTCTCTACAAGCCTTTTTGCCTGAGCGCTGATATTGTCCGCACATAAACCAAACTCCTTTAACAGCACCCCCGCCGGACCTGAATGACCAAATCTGTCGTCTATTCCTATGCGTTTTACCAGAGTCGGAAGCTTCTCACTCAAAAGACTGCATACCGCTTCTCCTAGTCCGCCGATGATACTGTGCTCCTCCAGCGTAATGATTCTGCCGCACTCCGCAGCTGCCTTTAATACCAGCTCATCATCCAGCGGCTTGATGGTGTGCATATTAATAACACGGGCGGATATGCCATCTGCCCTTAAAAGCTTTGCCGCCTCAATGGCTTCAGGCACTAATATTCCATTGGCAATAATGGCAATATCGCTTCCGTCCACTACAGTCTCTCCTTTTCCAATCTCAAAGGAATAATCCTCCGCATGGTACACCGGTGTTGCAAAGCGGCTGAATCTCATATATACGGGACCATCCAGCTCGTATGCCGCCTTTACCATAGCTTTTACCTCAACATCATCGGAAGCGCACATTACCGTCATGCCCGGAATTGAGCGCATAAGGGCAAAATCCTCGCAGCACTGATGGCTGGCACCGTCCTCACCCACGGAAATACCGCCGTGGGTAGCTCCGATTTTTACATTTAAATGCGGATATCCAATAGAATTACGCACCTGCTCAAAAGCCCTGCCCGCCGCAAACATGGCAAAGGAGGAAGCAAACGGTACAAGTCCCATGGTGGACAGACCTGCTGCCACCGTGACCATATTGGCCTCCGCAATACCACATTCAAAATAACGCTCAGGAAAAGCCTTCTGGAATATAAGCGTCTTTGTGGCATTCCCAAGGTCAGCATCCAGCACCACTACATCCTCATGGTTTTCTCCCAACTCCTTTAACGCTCTGCCATAGCTGTCACGGGTCGCAATCTTTTTTACCTCGCTCATACTCCTACCTCCAGTTCTGCGCGGATAGCCGCCAGCTCAGCCATGCCTCTCTCATATTCCTCATCATTGGGAGCTTTGCCATGCCATTCCACATTATTTTCCATATAACTGACACCCTTACCCTTGACCGTATGCATTAAAATCACGGTAGGCTTTCCTGAGCCGTGATTTTCATGGAATCTTTCAAACGCGCTTTCCATATCGTCAAAGTTATGTCCATCAATTTCCACCACATCACAGCCAAAGGAAGCAAACTTTTCATCAACCGGCTTTGTGTTCATGACTTTTTCCGTCTCGCCGCTGATTTGCAGACCATTTAAATCCACGATAATGCAGAAATTATCAAGTTTGTAATGTGCAGCAAACATGGCTGCCTCCCATACCTGTCCCTCGGCCAGCTCGCCATCGCCCAGAACGGTATATGTATTGATATCACTGCCGAGATATTTTGCTCCCTTTGCCATACCTGCCGCTGCCGATATTCCCTGCCCCAAAGAGCCGGTAGACATATCCACACCGGGAACCGTGTGCATGTTCGGATGCCCCTGCAAATAAGAATCAATATGCCGCAGGGTTGGCAGGTCTTCCTTTGGGAAAAAGCCCCTTTCAGCCAACACACTGTACAGGCCTGGCGCAGTATGCCCTTTGGATAATACAAAACGGTCCCGGTTCGGATTTTTCGGATTTTTTGAATCTACACGCATTTCCCTGAAATACAGATATGTGAACATATCCGCCGCAGACAGACTGCCCCCGGGATGACCCGCGCCGGCTCCGTGAGCGCTGGTCAGAATACCCTCTCTCACTGCCACTGCATGCAGTTGCAGCTCCTTCTTTTCATCGATTGTCATACTTACTCATCCTTTCCATGCATTTATTCATATCGCAATTAATAAGCCCGCCCTTCGATAATACTCTCAAGCTCCATAGCCGTATCGAAATACTGCTCTTCAACATAGTGGGTTTTCTCCACAGCTTCTCCTCTCTCCAGCCTTTCAATAATTTCATCTACAAGCGGAGCCAGCAACGGATTGCACTCCACATCCATATTGATATCTCCGTCAAGCATCATCTCAAGAGCGGTTGATGTTGCATCATAGGAGATGATAATCATATCCCCATAAGAGCCGCTGCTCAGTCCGGCCACCTTTATTGCATCAACAGCGCCAAAGGACATATTATCATTTTCGCTTATAACCACATCGATACAGTCATAGTTTTTCAGGAAGTCCTCCATAACCTCACGTCCCTTGGTCTGAGTGAAATCCGCATCCTGAAGCTCCAGCATTGTCCAGTTTTCCTGTGCTTTAAGCACCTCTGCAAAGCCATTTGTACGGCCAAGCTGTGCCGAAGAGCCTGTTGTTCCCTGCAGAGTAACAATGTAGATTTCTTCCTCCCCGCGACCTGACCTCTTCAGATAATCCACAAGCCACTCACCTGCCGCACGGCCTTCCGCCTCAAAATCACTTCCCACCCAGCAGGTATACAGACTGTCATCCTCCAATTCCACCCTTCGGTCTGACAAAATAACCGGGAT
>JAJQGF010000214.1 GCA_021200695.1 Lachnospiraceae bacterium | reverse complement strand
CCCATACACCGCTTGTCCCATAGCCCAGCCTCCATACTGCGGCGCCTGCAATATCTTTGGCATTCATCACATTGAGCTTGACGCTTATGGATTTTTCATCCTCAATCCACATCTGATACCTTACACTGCCTTCGGACCATTCGGCATAGTTCTGTCCCGAGGTCTCGTCCCAGACAGACTCAACACCTACTCTGCTCAAAAGCGCAGACACATTATTCATTGTGACATATTCATCCGTAACTGTACTTCCATCAGTTCTCCAGAGAATTGTATACAGCGGAAGCGCATTTATAACCTTTTCCGCAGGCACCTCGTTGAGCGTTCTGTCAAGACCGTTTGAAACATAATCTATACTTGCCACGCTTCCCGGCTCCCCGCTTCCGTGCCAATGCTCGTCATATCCCATTATAATTACGTAATCCGCAATCTCCCCCTGAATATCAAGCCTGTAATAATCATTAAAATCAAACGGAACATAATTATCTATTGAAAGCACAAGACCATTAGAATGGCACTGTACCGACATTTCCCTTAGAAACTGTACATAATGCACTCCGCAATCCATGCTCAGACCTTCAAAATCAACATTTATTCCGTCAAGCCCTAATGATACTGCCGCTTCCATAATAGCATTCACAAGCTTTTCTCTCCTGCTCGTGGAAGACAGCACCGCCAGCACATCTATTTCCGTGCCCGTCTCATTACTATAGTTAAAATTGTCAACAACTCCCCATACCTTAAGCCCATACGCATGTGCCTTAGATACATAATCCGCTGTTCCAAAGCTTCTTATGCTGCCATCACTGTCCGTCATGCTGAACCATGTCGGTGCAATTACATTTATCCCGTCAGCCTCAGACACCATCGCATCCAGAGTAGAATTTCCCGCCGCGCCTCCTATGGAATGAAATCCCATATTTATTTTAACGCCCATCGGGAGTGAGGTATACTCAGGTGCAGTATAATCATTAACCGGCGTCTCTTCTTCTGTCGTTTTATTGGAAAGCCGCTTATTTTCAACATAGCCTATTATAGAGTCTGAGGTTTTGATTTTACTCCAATTGTCCATCTCCTCAAGCACCTCTACAGCTTCTCCCTCTGCAAGCTCCCTCAGCACAGGGCTCTTGACCCCGCCTCTCTCTCTTACGGCTGTAGCTTTATTTATCTCCGCTGTGCTCTTCTCTCCCCACTCCGTATATACCTGCACATGTAAATCATAAACATCATAAGAATAATTAGTAAACAGTCTTACATAATCCGCGGCCACATACACGATGCCGTTTTCCTCGAACGCTATGGTGCAGCCCAAATCCGTACCGCCATTCTCCTGAGAATCCGTCTCCCGGCTGTCGTAGTATACACATTCTCCAAAATAAGCTCTTGCAGCTCCGTCAGCCTCGGTATATAAAAGAATTCCCTCAGATACATCCGCATAAAAAATTTCATTGAGATATTTATGAACAGTGTCAAGGTCAAAATAGCATACTCCATCTCTTATAAGAGCTTTTTCGGACACCATCTCATCCTGAAGTATTATTGCACTTTCTTCACCTGACACATCGTAAAATTCATTAAGGTCCGCCCTCTCCTTGCTATACGAATATTTATCATAAAGTACCCTGCCCGCTGCACAGCCTCCTATTATAAGGATTAAGGCTATTGCAATAAGCACAGGTAAAAGTTTTCTTTTCATAAAAGTATATTCCGTCTAAACGACGTCTCCTTCCGTAAAATAGGTGTGTGTAAGCATCCGCAGCAGCGCGGATGCTTACATTTTATCACACCATTTTCCCATAGTCATTACCTATTTTAACTAATTTTGGTTTTACCCGCTCTGTCGCATGAGAGGCACCCTGCGTAGTTTATAGAGCGGTCCGGGAGGCAAAGGCTTTACCAGATATCAACTCTGTCAAATCGTATCTGTTCAAGATTTCCTTTATCTCCGATGACATAATCAGCCATATACCTGTGGTCTTCACGTACAAGTCTTCCTGCAGCCTCCTTTGAGCCTACCGCCTTGCCGTCAAAATACAGCTTTGCTCCATTATTCTGCATTTTTTCGAGAAACAGCTTTACTTCGGTATATTCCTGATTATTTTTTTCATAATTATCCCGCAAGAATTTTCCCTCCAATCATTAAAGCCTCCGTCCAAAAGGATGTGATATATCATTTGGAAGCTTTTTAAAAAAACCGGTTGTGATAAACTCCTTCGGCAGTACATAAAATCAGTAAAAAATTACTAATGTTAATAGTGTTTAAAATGAATTATTATTGTGAAAAGTATTAGTTGAACTACCAGATATCAGGCACATACACGCTTGTAAGACTTTTTAGACAGGTAAACTTTTAAAATATCAGCATACCTTAAGAATATATAATGCCACAAAAGCACTCAATTAAATTAAAATCCGGATATTATGGAATGAAGCATTCCAACGAATCAACTACATTTTAGACTGCCGCCTCCTTTCCGTACGCAGAGTACCGAAGGCGTTTATATCTGCATTATAACGTATATTGACATTTTTGACAAGGATATTGTTAAATTTATTAAATTTTTTTAAACAGTATGACAGTTCTATTGACTTAAACCAACTGAAAGTATAATATACATTTAACCAAAGGAAGGTCATCATATGAAGATAGAAAAGGTAAATGAAAATCAGATTCGCTGTACGCTTACACGCGAGGATCTGGCAAGCAGGGAATTAAAAATAAGTGAATTGGCATATGGTACGGAGAAGGCTAAAAATCTTTTTCGGGATATGATGCAGCAGGCAAATTTTGAGTTTGGCTTTGAGGCCGAGGACATTCCTCTGATGATAGAAGCCATTCCTCTTAATTCTGAATGTATTGTGCTCATAATTACAAAGGTTGAAGACCCTGAGGAGCTGGATACACGTTTTGCGCGCTTTGCGCCCTCCGTTACTGATGATGAAGATGCCTCCTATGATAATTCTGCTTACGAAGACCCGGCAGATGATGTCATGGATTTATTCAGAAGGCTTAAAAATCCACAGTCTGAAGCTTCGGCCGACGGGACAGTTTCCTCCGAGAACGGAGAAGAACGCTCTTTTGTATTCAGTATGGAAACCATGCAGCAGGTAATGAGTGCAGCCTCCATCGTTGGCAGACGCTTTGAAGGGCTCAGCTCTCTGTATAAGGACGAAATAAACGGAAGGTATCTTCTGCTATTATCACAGAATGGAAGCCCCGATGAAATGTTTGAACGTGTCTGCAACACGCTTTCTGAGTACGGCACCATACATCGCCCTCCCTCAGCCGGAAACACATTCCTTGCAGAGCATCTCGAGGCTCTCATTTCTGAAAATGCATTAGCCCTCCTAAGCGGAGGCTGATTATATTTCTTATATGCAGCGTAAATAAAGAGGACCGCATACCTGCTCAGCGTCAGGGTGCGGTCCTTTTTTACGGATATATACTTAAACAGCCTCGATAGCCTTCATCAGGGCATCAATATCAATGCCGTGAACCATTGCCGCTTCCTCAAGAGACTCTGCTTGTGAAGCAGGGCATCCAAGACAGTGCATGCCTGCATCAAGCAATACGGGAACTGCATCAGGATTTGCAGCAATAATCTCTCCGATAGTCATTTCCTTTGTAATTCCGCTCATTGTACACTCCTTTCCGCCACAAAATAGGCAAACACAATATTGCAAATTCATCATAGCGCAATCTGCTTATTACAATATAATACTTTCCCAACAATCTGGCAAGTCATTCACAAAAATGATATTTTTTGCCGCCCTTGAGCTTTTTGGAAAAATCCGGTTTTTGCTGTATTTTGTATGTGAAAAAGTACATTGACTATATACAAAAAAGTACACTGCTGACCTTGACGCGAACATTACTTTTTCATATAATTAGGTTAAGAATTAGATGAACAGATTTTTTATAACTAATTCAAAATTTTATAGGAGGCTATTTCAAAATGAGAGAAGAATGGAAAGATTTTGTTCCCGGCAAATGGGACAGAGAAATCAATGTTCGCGATTTCATTCAGAGAAACTATCATCCCTATGACGGAGATGAGAGTTTTTTGGCAAATCCTACCCAGAACACTAAGGATTTGTGGGCACAGGTACTCGACCTTCAGAAGCAGGAGAGAGAAGCAGGCGGTGTTCTCGATATGGACACTAAGGTTGTTTCCACCATCACTTCACATGGTCCCGGATATCTTGACAAGAGCAAGGAAACTATCGTAGGTTTCCAGACAGACAAACCTTTCAAGCGTTCTTTACAGCCTTATGGCGGTATTCGTATGGCTGAGAAGGCTTGCTCAGATAACGGTTATGAAGTTGACCCCGAAATCAGCGAGTTCTTTACCACACATAGAAAGACTCACAATGCAGGATGCTTTGATGCTTACAATCCTGAGATGAGGGCTTGTCGTTCTTCACATATTATTACCGGTCTTCCCGATGCTTACGGACGCGGACGTATCATTGGCGATTACAGACGTATTGCTCTGTACGGTATTGACAGACTTATCGAGGACAAGGAAGCACAGAAGGCTTCTACCGGACGTGTTATGACTGATGATGTTATCCGTCTTCGCGAAGAGCTGTCCGAGCAGATGGTTGCTCTTAAGATGATGAAGGAGATGGCTGCATCCTACGGTTTTGATATTTCCAAGCCTGCACAGAATGTTCAGGAAGCAATCCAGTGGACATATTTCGGATATCTTTGCTCAGTAAAGGAGCAGAATGGTGCTGCCATGTCTCTTGGACGTACTTCAACCTTCCTTGACTGCTATGCAGAAAGAGACCTTGCAAACGGAACCTTTACCGAGGAGCAGATTCAGGAGTTTGTAGACCACTTTATTATGAAGCTTCGCTGCGTAAAGTTTGCACGTACACCTGAGTATAACTCAATTTTCGCAGGTGACCCCGTATGGGTTACCGAGTCTCTCGGCGGTGTCGGTGTTGACGGACGTCCTATGGTTACAAGGATGAGCTTCCGTTACCTTCACACTCTTGAGAATCTTGGTGCTTCACCTGAGCCTAACCTTACCGTTCTCTGGTCAACCAGACTTCCCGAGAATTGGAAGAAGTATTGTGCAAAGATTTCTATTACAACCTCTTCTATCCAGTATGAGAATGATGACCTTATGAGGGTTGTTCACGGAGATGACTATGGCATTGCATGCTGCGTATCCTCAATGGTTATCGGCAAGGAGATGCAGTTCTTCGGTGCCCGTGCCAACCTTGCAAAGTGTCTGCTTTATGCTCTCAACGGCGGAATCGATGAGGTTACCAAGAAGCAGGTTGGTCCTAAATACCGCCCTGTTACCGGTGATGTTCTTGATTACGATGATGTAATGAGCAAATTCCTTGATATGATGGAGTGGCAGGCTGATGTTTACGTAAATACTCTTAATATCATTCACTACATGCATGACAAATACTGCTATGAGAGAGCAGAGATGGCTCTTCACGACAGAGATGTTAAGCGTTATTTCGCTACAGGTGTTGCAGGTCTTTCAATTGTTGCAGATTCACTTTCAGCCATCAAGTACGCTAAGGTTGAGGTTATCCGCGACGAGGACGGTATTATTGTTGACTTTAAGACAACAGGTGACTTCCCTAAGTATGGTAATGATGATGACCGTGTTGATGACATCGCTCAGGATATCGTTCACAAATTCATGACTGCTGTAAGAAGACACCACACCTACAGAAACGGTATTCCTACAACCTCCATCCTTACCATTACCTCTAATGTTACCTATGGTAAGGCTACAGGTAACACACCTGACGGACGTAAGAAGGGACAGCCTTTCGCACCCGGTGCCAACCCTATGCACGGTCGCGATACCCACGGTGCAGTCGCATCTCTTTCTTCAGTATCAAAGCTTCCGTTCAATGATGCACAGGATGGTATTTCCAATACCTTTACCATCATTCCCGGAGCTCTTGGTAAAGAGGATCAGGTATTTGCCGGTGACATCGAACTTGATTTAAATAAGTAAGACATTCGATAACAGAGATGTCACCGTGTGACACTCGAACTTGATTTAAATAAGTAAGTCATTCGATAACAGAGATGTCACCGTGTGGCACTCGAACCTGATTTAGATTCAACAAATAACCGAAAGGAGAGTCACTATGGACGACAAGACAATGATTGATGACCTTGTAAAAATGTTGGATTCTGACATGACTAAAGGTGTAGGGCATGTGAATGTTGACACTGACGCGGGCAAGCAGTCAAAGGACGTTCAGACGATGGGCTGCACGGATTGCTCCAGAACTCCGTTAGCCTGCAGTGTTCCTACTCTTCATGACGGATTAGACGATTTTAAGTAAATAAAAAATAGGAGGAAAAAAGCTATGGCAGCAAGTACAGCACAAGTTGACAATCTTGTATCTTTATTAGATGGTTACGCAACAAAGGGCGGTCATCATCTTAATGTTAATGTTTTAAACAGAGACACTCTGTTGGACGCTCAGAAGCATCCTGAGAACTATCCTCAGCTTACCATCCGTGTATCAGGATATGCAGTTAACTTTATCAAGTTAACTCCCGAACAGCAGGCTGATGTTATCTCTCGTACATTCCATGAGAGTGTTTAAGCTGTAACGGATTTTACGAAAGCTGAAGAAGACCCGGGGGATTCATTCCGCCCGGGTCTTTATATAATCTCCTATAAACAGCAGAAAGGAATAATCATATGAAGGGCAGAATCCATTCCTTAGAGAGCTTCGGAACAGTAGATGGTCCCGGTGTAAGATTTGTGGTATTTGTTCAGGGCTGTCCTATGAGATGTGCATATTGTCACAACCCTGATACATGGGAAATGAATGCCGGCACCTTAATGGAGCCCGAAGAAATATTAGAGCAATATGAAAGAAATATAAGCTTTTATAAGGGCGGCGGTCTTACAGTTACAGGCGGTGAGCCTCTTATGCAGCTGGATTTTTTGATTGACTTGTTTACTAAGGCAAAAGCCAGAAATATTCACACCTGCATTGACACGTCCGGAATTGCATTTAATCCTGACAATTCGGCGCTTATGGAGAAAATGGACAGGCTTATGACGCTTACTGACCTTGTAATGCTGGACATAAAGCATATCAATCCCGAAAAGCATAAAGAGCTTACCTCACAGCCCAACACAAATATTTTAAAATTTGCCGCTTATCTTGATGAAAAGCATGTAGATATGTGGATAAGGCATGTTGTTGTTCCAGGCATTACCGATGATGACAAGTATTTATTTGAGCTAGGCTATTTCATTGGACAATTCAGCAATTTAAAGGCTCTTGACGCACTTCCGTATCACACAATGGGAAAGGCAAAATATGATAAGCTTGGGATGAAATATAAGCTTGATGGCGTTGAGGCAATGAACAGGGATGTGCTCGTTGAAAAGAAAAAAGTTATTCTCGACGGCATTAAAAAAAGACGCAGTCAGACGACTTAAGATTTTCCATATTTTACTCTTGTATAAAATGATTATTTATATTACAATAGGTTAAGTAATTGATAATTTTGTATCAAAGATTTTACTAATGCATATTTGGTACATTAT
>JAJQGF010000200.1 GCA_021200695.1 Lachnospiraceae bacterium | reverse complement strand
ATATACATACTATATCTCCTAAATAACAGAATTGCAATAGTTATTTAGAATTTTAAAGTTTTTTTGATTTAAATTTCTAAAAGCTGTATGCAATAAATTGCGTAAAAGCATAATCCGGTAATATAGCAGCATAGGCATATTATCACAAAAACAATCGGTTAATTATCGAAATTTCGTGACACAACACAGTTTCGGCCTGATTCTTTGCCGGCATACAAAAGGATATCGGCACGGCGCAGCAGGTCTTTTTCATCAATGTCCCCGCCGGATGTCACACCAAAGGTCATTGTGAGACTGACAGTGCTGTCGCCATACGGTATCTTAAGCATACGGATTTTGGAAAGAAGTTCATTCAGGCTTTCCTCCGATTCGTCTAGCTTCATATGGTCAAATATAAGAAGGAATTCTTCACCGCCCCAGCGCGCGGCAAAACCGTAATTGCGCATGTGGCTCTTCAGGGTGTCCGCGACAGTCTTTAATACGATGTCACCGCAGTCATGTCCGTAAGTATCATTTACCCGCTTGAAGAAATCTATATCGCCTATTGCAATACAATAGGGCTTTCCGGTGCCGGATGCCTTATCCATAATCTGTTTAAGTCTTCTGTGAGCGCTTCTGCGGTTATACAGTCCTGTGAGTGTATCAGTCTCCACCATTGTTCGGAGTGAACGCTGCATCGACAAAATTGAAATGCCTATCTGACCCAGCTCATCATTTCGCCGTGTGACCTCAGGATTCAGCTCGGCATTCAGGTCGCCGTCAGCCGTTTCAGAGAGAAAGTTCCTTATCTTAATAAGAATCGCTACAATACGATTATAATATACAAATATACATACTGCCATTATTATTATTGTTATTATAACTGCAATTATCAATGGGTGTACGGATTTAAGAACTGCGGAATCAACCTCTGCGCGTGGCTTGCCGACAAAGAGCATTCCGGCTATATTGCCATCTGAGTTGTAAAGCGGTGTATAATAAGCAAAATATGCTTCATCGTTAATATTTGCGTTATAATAAAAATTTGCTTCACCGGAGTAGAGCACCTCCTCCTTTATAAGCTCTGCAGCGCCGGTTCCTACAATAAGCTCTCCGTCGGCGGAGGAGATGGTGGTGAGGATTCGTGTGTCCTGATAGAACAGGGTTATATCCATTCCGGTTGATGTATTAACCTCGTTTATTATAGTGTAGTCGTCGGTTATGTCATTATCACCCTTATAGAGTCTGTAAGATGTATCTCCTACAAGCACATAGTCTCCGGGATATGCTGTATCGAAAAGCAGCCTGGTGTTGAGTGCAACATATTCAAGCTCATGTGAGATTTCGCTGTACATGGTCTGTCTGAAAATATAAGAGCCAAGCACCAATATCACCACTCCAAGCAGACATAACGGAAGGATGCTTATAGCAAGTAAATTGTAAAGTATTCGTCCTTTGTTTTCAGATTTCATAATTATACTCTCCAGTGTGTCCATAAAATTAGATAAAACAATTATATACTTTTGTATATTTTAAAGCATTTATTAAAATTTTTAAAGTAATTATTAAAGTTTATTGTAATAATGTAAGCTTACGCAGGCTGTACAAAATAAATTGACTAAGTAAAAGCAAAGGGGTAATATATCAGTATTATCAAATTAAAGGCATTCTGTGAGTGTTACAGGAGATATTTTAAATGGATGACGATGTACAGATGAGCAGCAGAATTAAGAACAGGGGAGCGAAGGCAGCGATAGCTTTATCGGCAGCGGCATCCTTTATGCTCTGCGTATTTGAACCGCTGAACCTGTATTTTCAAAACAGAAGGGAGTATTGGTACGATTTCTACACGCTTATGCCGGTCTGCCTTCTTATGTTTATAATATTTTTTGCAACTGGAGCCTTGGCATTGATGCTGCTGGCTGCGTTTGTACCGCGTTTGTATTCGGCGGCGCTGACATTGTATACGGCGCTTTTTGTATGTCTGTACATTCAGGGCAATTATATGGCAGAAGATTTGCCGGTGCTTGACGGACTGCAGATAGATTGGTCGGATTATTCTGAACAATCCCTGTATAGCATTATCATGTGGACAGTGGTTACGATTGTTATAGTGGCTGCAAGACTGCTTTTAAAGAAAAATAATTTTGAGACAGGCGTGTCAGTTTTGAGCTGCTTTATAATGCTGATGCTTTTAGTTACTGTTGTAACCGTGGGCATAATGAATGATGGATTTGTCAAAAGACCGGAGCTTACTGCTACGACAGATTATGAATGGCTTTATTCCACTGATGCCAATTATATTATAGTGGTGCTTGATGCAGTGGACGGCGAGGAGGAGATTGATGTGCTGGACAGCCATCCTGAATACAAGGATGCGCTTGCTGATTTTACCTTTTATGATAATGTAATGTGCGGATATCCATACACCTTCTTTGCCATGCCGTTTCTTTTAAGCGGCGAGTGGTATGAATATCAGGAGGACTATTATGAGTATAAGGAGGAGGCTTATGCGAATGCGCCTATTATAAGCGCGCTTCGCGAGGAGGGCTACAGACTTGGAATGTATGATGTTGAGGTTCCTGTCACGGATGAGAGAATGAGTCAGTATGAGAATCTCGTTGAGGACAGGGGAAGCATATCCTCAGTTGTGGATTTTGCGAAGGTTCAGCTCAGGCTTGTCGGATTTAAGTATCTTCCATACAGTCTTAAAAGGGTCAGTCAGGTATTGCCCTGGGAGCTTGATAATCTTGAGGAGAACCGTGAGGATGTGGAGAGAGTGACCTTTTACGGCAACAATATACCCTTTTATGAGCATTGTATTAGCGGGGAGATAGAATATACGGAGGACAAGTGCTTTAAGCTTATTCATCTTGAGGGCGCGCATGTTCCGTTAGTATATAATGCGGATGTTACTACCTCTGAGGTAACCTCATATACGGGAAATGTCGAGGCAACCAACACGGTTATGGCGGCATATATTGAAAAGCTTAAGGAGAGCGGAGTATATGATAATTCCGTTATAATTTTTCTTTCTGACCATGGCTTTAACAGAAATGTGGGTGATGTGCCGGAGGAAAGACAGCACTCAATTCTTTTTGTAAAGGGTATAGGTGAAACCCATGGGGAGATGCAGGTGGATTCAGCACCGATATCCCAGGAGGATTTCAGTGACGCGTATCTGAAGCTTCTGGACGGCGGAAGCGGAGCAGAGCTTTTTGAATGGGGGGAGGGAGATGCCAGAGAGAGAAGGTATCTCTTCCATTACAGCGAGGATGAGCTGACATTGGGGCTATGGGAGTATATGCAGTCAGGCTGGGCCGGCGATGAGGATACTCTTGAGTACACGGGAAATTATATTCTGCCATAAGAGTACAGGCTTAATAGCTGCACTTAAGGGATATATGGTAAAATATGCTTGACAACTTAAAAATCAAGGCTATATTATATAAGAAATTGGATAGTTAAGCAAATGCTATGACGAAGAGAGTACCTTATTTTCAAAAGGCAGAGCGAGCCGGTGACGGTGCAAGACCGGTGTGAGTAGGAAATATGGGAAAATCACTTTTGAGCAGACGGGACAAAAGGAGAGCGAGTAGTTCCGGACGTTTACCCGGCGTTAAAGGGTGACATATCACTCCCATTTTGGCGGAAGGGCGCCGGAATGCCGGAAGTATGGTGTAACAGGTGGTTTATCAGCAAAGCTTATCAGGGCTTCGTCCTATTACAGGACGGAGCCTTTTATAATCACAGGACATGATGAGATAAGATATTATTAAGAAAGGAAAGAATAAAATGTACAAGCAAGTACCCACAAGCCTGAACTTTGTAGACCGTGAAAAGGAGGTTGAAAGGTTCTGGAAGGAAAATGACATTTTCAAAAAGAGTATTGATTCCCGAAAGGATGGTCCGACCTATACCTTTTATGACGGACCGCCGACAGCAAACGGCAAGCCGCACATCGGACATGTGGAGACCCGTACCATAAAGGATATGATACCGAGATACCGCACGATGAAGGGCTATATGGTGCCAAGAAAGGCGGGTTGGGACACTCATGGACTGCCGGTTGAGCTTGAGGTTGAAAAGCTGCTCGGACTTGACGGAAAAGAGCAAATCGAGGAATATGGACTTGCTCCTTTTATAGACAAGTGCAAGGAGAGCGTGTGGAAATACAAAGGAATGTGGGAGGATTTTTCATCTACAGTGGGATTTTGGGCTGATATGGATAATCCTTACGTCACATATGATGACAATTTTATTGAGTCCGAATGGTGGGCGCTTAAAACTATATGGGACAAGGGGCTTTTATATAAGGGCTTTAAGATTGTTCCATATTGTCCGCGCTGTGGAACTCCGCTTTCAAGCCATGAGGTGGCTCAGGGGTATAAAACGGTAAAGGAGAAATCAGCAATAGTCCGTTTTAAAGCAAAGGGAGAGGACGCTTATCTTCTCGCATGGACCACCACGCCGTGGACACTGCCCTCAAATGTAGCTCTCTGTGTAAATCCTGACGAGGTTTATGTAAAGGTAAAGGCAGCGGACGGATTTATTTACTATATGGCTCAGGCGTTACTTGATAATGTGCTTGGCTCTCTGGCTGAGGAGGGGAAGCCTGCTTATGAGCTTTTGGAAAAATATACCGGTAAGGACCTTGAGTACAAGGAATATGAGCCGCTTTTTGCATGTGCAGGTGAAGCTGCTGACAGGCAAAAAAAGAAAGCTCATTTTGTCACGGTGGACAACTATGTAACCATGACGGACGGAACCGGTATTGTACACATAGCGCCTGCATTCGGTGAGGATGACTCGCGTATTGGAAGGAATTATGACCTTCCCTTTATACAGTTTGTAGACGGAAAGGGCAATATGACTAAGGAGACGCCTTATGCGGGATTATTTGTAAAAAAGGCTGACCCTGAGATACTTAAGGACCTTGGCGCTGAGGAAAAGCTTTTTGCAGCGCCTAAGTTTGAGCATGATTATCCCTTCTGCTGGAGGTGTGATACTCCGCTGATTTACTATGCGAGAGAATCATGGTTTATCAGGATGACTGCGGTACGGGATGACCTTGTCCGCAATAATAAAACTATAAATTGGATTCCTGAGTCCATAGGTGAGGGACGTTTTGGAAATTGGCTTGAGAATATTCAGGATTGGGGTGTATCGCGTAACCGTTATTGGGGCACTCCGCTCAATATATGGGAGTGTGAATGCGGACATATGCATTCAATTGGAAGCCGTGAGGAGCTTTACAGCATGAGCGGAGATGAGAAGGCTAAGACTGTCGAGCTGCACAGACCTTATATCGATGAGATAACTATAACTTGCCCTGAATGCGGCGGACAGATGAGACGTGTTCCTGAGGTAATTGACTGCTGGTTTGACTCCGGTGCGATGCCTTTTGCACAGCATCATTATCCATTTGAAAATAAGGATTTGTTCGAGAAGCAGTTCCCGGCACAGTTTATCTCTGAGGCAGTAGACCAGACCAGAGGATGGTTTTACTCGCTGCTTGCGGAGTCTACGCTGCTCTTTAATAAGGCTCCTTATGAGAATGTAATAGTTCTTGGACATGTTCAGGATGAGAATGGTCAGAAGATGAGCAAAAGCAAGGGAAATGCGGTCGACCCGTTTGAGGCGCTTGAGGAGTTTGGCGCTGATGCAATCAGATGGTATTTCTATACGAGCTCGGCACCGTGGCTGCCTAAGCGCTTTTCAGGAAAGGCTGTAATGGAGGGACAGCGTAAATTTATGGGTACTCTTTGGAATACCTATGCATTCTTTGTGCTTTATGCAAATATTGATAATTTTGATGCGACAAAATATACACTTGAATATGATAAGCTTCCTGTAATGGACAAATGGCTTTTGTCAAAGCTTAACACGGTTGTGCAGGAGGTTGACAATAATCTTGACAAATACCGTATTCCCGAGGCAGGCAAGGCGCTTCAGGAGTTTGTCGATGACATGAGCAACTGGTATGTAAGAAGAAGTCGTGAGCGTTTCTGGGCTAAGGGTATGGAGCAGGACAAAATTAATGCATATATGACGCTTTATACTGCACTTGTGACAATATGCAAGGCGGCTGCGCCTATGATACCCTTTATGACAGAGGATATCTACCAGAACCTTGTGAGAGGAATTGATAAAAACGCGCCGGAGAGCATTCACCTGTGCGATTTTCCTGTTGCGGAGACCTCTTATATAGACAGGGAGCTTGAGGATAATATGGAGAATGTTCTTGATGCCGTAGTCATGGGGCGTGCATGCCGCAACGAGGCCTCAATCAAGAACCGGCAGCCAATAAGCAGAATGTATATCAAGGCTGAATATACGCTTGATTCCTTCTATACGGATATCATAAAGGATGAGCTTAACGTAAAGGAGGTAGTATTTGCAGATGATGTGAGGGAATTTACCTCTTATAGCTTTAAGCCTCAGCTTAGGACTGTTGGGCCAAGATATGGCAGACAGCTTGGAGCCATTCAGAAAAAGCTTGCATCGCTGGACGGAAATAAAGCTATGGACGAGCTGAAGGAGAACGGAAGGCTCGTCTTCGATGCGGACGGCATGGAAATTGAGCTTACAAAGGAGGATTTGCTTATTGACATGGCTCAGAAGGAGGGATATGTATCCCAGGAGGACAACAGAATGACTGTGGTGCTCGATACTAATCTTACGGACGAGCTTATCGAGGAAGGCTTTGTGTACGAGCTCATAAGTAAAATCCAGACCATGCGTAAGGATTCCGGCTTTGAGGTTATGGACCATATCAGGGTATCTGTCAACGGAAATGACAGGCTTGCGGCAATCGCCTCACGCAATGAAGGCTTCATTTCAGGCAAGGTATTGGCGGGAGAGCTTACCTGCGGCAGAAATTTTGCGGAAGCAAAGGAATGGAATGTGAATGGTGAGAGGGTTACGATTTCTGTAGAGAAGATTTAATGTCCGGATTTAAAACTTACCAAAAATCAGTTGGAATGAGAGAAAAACTTTGATATAATAAGTGAAACGCAGTATGCGGTAGAGAATTTCACAATTAACTATCTGATACAGAGGATTGAAAGGAGATTTGACAGTGAAGAACACAACCGGCTTGGCAGTTGCATCAGGTAAGAAGACTAAATTTGATAAGGAATTATTTAAGAGAAGTGTCTTATATAATGTAAAAACCTTATACCGAAAGACGTTGGAGGAGGCTTCCCCGCAGCAGATTTTTCAGGCTGTTTCATATGCAATCAAGGACCAGATAGTAGAAAATTGGATGAATACACAGAAGGCATATGAGAAGCAGGATCCCAAAATGGTATACTATATGTCGATGGAATTCCTTATGGGTCGTGCACTTGGAAATAATTTGATTAACATGCAGGCATACAAGCCTGTGAAGGAGGCTCTCGATGAGCTTGGGCTTAATCTCAATGCTGTTGAGGATCAGGAGCCTGATGCCGCGCTCGGAAACGGCGGTCTGGGAAGACTTGCGGCATGCTTTATGGATTCGCTTGCAACACTTGGTTATCCGGCATATGGCTGCGGCATACGTTACCGTTACGGTATGTTCAAACCGTAACGGTAACGTATGCCGCAGC
>JAJQGF010000149.1:5799-7588 GCA_021200695.1 Lachnospiraceae bacterium | reverse complement strand
CTGTAATATATAGCTGCTCATTTATCTGTCATACTTCTCTTTCGGGATAATACAAATTTACCTAAAAATTCAAAAAAATCACCATGCACAACACAACAAAATACAATGCGGTGACTGATGCCCACACCGCGCTTACCGGTCTGTCCTCGCTCAGGAATTCCAGCCTTCCGTCATAGCCTCTGGCAATAAGCGCGTCATAGTATGCATCAGCCTTTTTCAATGAAATAAAAAATAAGTTTCCCGCTATCGCCGCAAATGTCCTGAGCGACTGCATAAAGCCTCTGTACCCAAGTCTCGACCCTGCCGCCGTCTGCATCCTCTCCGCCACATCATATAAAATAAATATGTACCTATATATAAGAGCCATAAGCTCTACAAAAAGCCTCGGCAAATGCAGCTTTTGCAGCACCGTCATTATTTCGCTCATCGGTGTGGAAAAGGACATCATATAGAGTGCGCTTACTCCGGCAAATGCTTTGCAAAACACCTCCACCGACTGCACGATGCTTTCCCTCGTAAAGCATATAAAAAGCAGCGACAGATTTATATTCCACTCTCCTGCAGCAGTTCTCCTGACCTGAGCCGCAATCATAAAACCACTTATCAGCATGAACATAACGGGTACCGACATATAATGCAGATATATTTTTAACGGCGTACGCGCAAAAAATACCGTAATTATACTCATCGTCGCAATTACAAACAAAGAGAGCGCAAGCATGTCTGCGCTTACGGTAATCAGAAGCGTTCCAAGCGCGAGAAGCAGCTTTATCTCAGGACTTACATTTCTCATCGCTGAACGATATGCATAATAATCTATCCTCATTCCGATTATTCTCCTTCAAGATATGCCGTTCAAATCGGAACGTCAAAAAGCCCACATACCTTGCTCTCTGCAAAGCACATGGGCTAAAATTGTACGCTAAAAAGATATCCCCTGAGGAATATTCTTTTACAAGCCACTGTACATCGCAGTTCTTATAATATCGTACTTAAAGGCAGGTCTTCTGGCTTCAGCATCATCATATCCGCCCGTCTTCCCAAATAATCAGTGACATATTGAACGAATACTCCGCTGTTACAGCGGCGGGACCGTCCGGGATTCTCACCCGGTTCCCTATTATCCTGACCGGAGACATATGTCCCCTCAGGCACCCTTAAGTATTAGATTTTACAAACATTTTATTTCAACGGCACTATTCTACCATTAAACAAATCGTAAGGCAACAGTTTTTTATGACTGTCTCACTTAGTGTCACACTTAGTCCTCCACGGTCCTCTTTTGTAAAAAATTACCGACAGAATCATTCCTGTACTCCAGCCTATAGGCCATGCGCACCATATACCGGTTTCTCCGAACATAGAAGCAAATATCTGTGCAAGCACAACTCTTAATATCAGGTCAGTGAAGGTTGACACCATAAACATTTTCATAAGACCCGCGCCGCGCAGTATGCCGTCTGCCACCAGTTTTACTGACACAACAAAATAAAACGGCGCCACTATATTTAAAAACCTCACACCTGTCGTCACAGCCGTTTCAGATGCCTCATTCATAAAAAATCCGACCAATACATTTCCCGCAAGCATATAAAGAAGCACTATCGGTACGCACAAAAGCCATACCAGCTTTACACCTGCCTTAAAGCCTGCCCTGATTCTCGGCAGGATTCCGGCGCCAATGTTCTGCGCCGTATAGTTTGATATTCCGTTTCCAAGCGTAGTGAAGGAGGTTATCACAAGATTGTTCAGCTTTATGGCCGCCGAATATCCCGCCACGACTCCGGTG
>JAJQGF010000149.1:0-5789 GCA_021200695.1 Lachnospiraceae bacterium | reverse complement strand
GGATTATAATATTTCCGACAGAGATAAAGCTCTGCTGCAAAATGCTCGGGATAGCAATAACCGCAATTTTTTTCAGCGCCTCTAACGAAAAAATTACAGGTTTTTTCTCACACTCTATATGTTTTAACCTTATAAATACCACTGCCATTGACAGTATGCAGCTCACTCCCTGACAAATAAAGGTCGCCCACGCTACCCCTGCCACTCCCATATTAAAGTGTGCAACAAACCATATATCGACAAGAATATTTGAAGTTGACGACAGGGCAAGAAAAATAAAGGGTGTCTTTGAATCACCCAGCGCAGAGAAAATACCGGTCGCAATATTATAAAAAAACAAAAATGGCAGTCCCCAGATATAAATATTCAGATACAGCTTTGAGTCGGAAAAAATTTCCTCCGGCGTATGTATCAGTCTTAGCAGTCCGCTGCAGCATGTGACCCCTGCAAGCATCAACAGCACACACAATACGGCGCTTGCTATCAGTGTAGTGTAAACGGCAGTTTTCATATTATAAAAATCCTTTGCACCAAATAACTGCGACACTATCACCGAGCAGCCTATATTGCATCCAAAAGCAAACGCTATGAAAATAAGCGTTATTTCATAACTGTTTCCGACTGCTGCAAGGGCTTCTTCTCCGATAAATTTGCCCGCCACAAGACTGTCCGCAATATTGTATAACTGCTGAAATATAATACTCCCAAACAATGGGATACAAAACCTCCAAAGCACAGCTTCAGGCTTTCCAACCGTCAAATCTCTGTTCATCATTATTCCTCCCTGTATATTGCAAGCCTTTAAGCTTTTCCGGCAAAAATCACCGCCAAAATCATAATATCCTTATGTGTCAGAAAAAGCAGAAAGGCTCCTCAGTAAATTGAAATTTAAGCACGTCCTGATTCAGCCGGACATTAAGGCTTTCAGCAAGCTCTGTCAGGTTTTCCTCAGTCATTTTCCGCCTCATTTTCATATTGGGTGCAGCCGAAAGTGCTGTCACCGCAACCTGGCTCGCCTTCTCAATCATATGACAGAGTCCAAAGGTGTAATCAAAATCCGTTCCCGACACAAGCATACCGTGGAATGCCCAAAATACTGCCTCATGCCCTTCAAGCAGTCTTCCGGAGGCCCTCGCTATCTCCGTTCCTCCAGGAAGAAGCCACTCAAGCACACCTACGCCATCAGGAAAAACCGCACAACATTCACATTCGCTTAACCATAAAAATTTGCTGAACGCATTTGTATCAAGCGGCAGAATATGACCAAGCGCAACAGTATAAGGCGTATGCGCATGATAAATAATTCTATGCGCGCCGCCTGATTTCTTTTTGATGACCGAGTGCCCGATAAAATGCGTAGGAAACTCGCTGGTCGGTCTCCCTCCCTTTTCAAGTCCCCATATAATTCGGTACGCATCGCCGCTTTTATTTATCTCCACTATACATACGTTGTCCTGTGGAGAGCAGCTCACATTTTTAAGATATTTTCCACTCCCGGTAATCATAATAAATTCTCCGGCAAGGCTTTCCTCACACACACCTATATTTACCCATTCCTGAGGCCTGCTTTTTATAAACGGCACAAACTGCCCAAGCTCGTCCTCTGTGAGACGGCAGCTTAAATTGCCGGCATTACGCTCATGCCATCCAAGAGAAACACCATCATCACACATGGTACAAAACTGCTGCAGCACTGCTATATCTGATATTTTCATTGCCTTTCCCTCCTGTCTCAATAACAGCTTTTGCGGATATATTATAACACCTTTCTCCACATGAGGGTACCACTTTATAAATCAGTTTTAACTGTAGTTGAAAATTTTCTTTGGCATACCTTTAAGCTTATTGATATAATTAAAAAAGTATCTTTAGGCAGTCTTTAGTGCTGTCTGCTAAAATAACACGAAGGAGGTGACCCTATGCGAATTCTAATTGCAGAGGATGATGTTCGTCTGTTAAAATCCTTAGTCCATATACTGAAAATGAATAATTTCTCTGCTGACGGTGTAGACAATGGTGACGATGCACTTGAATATGCAATGACAGGCGAGTATGACGGTTTAATCCTTGATATCATGATGCCTAAAATGGACGGAATACAGGTGCTGCGCAAGCTCAGAGAAAACAGCCTTACCACACCAGCCTTATTTTTGACAGCAAAATCAAGCATATCTCAGCGGGTAGAAGGGCTCGATGCCGGGGCAGACGACTATCTGCCAAAGCCCTTTTCCACAGATGAGCTATTGGCTCGTGTACGGGCTATGCTGCGGCGCAGAGATTCCTTTGTTCCGGATTTGCTGCGCTATGGGTCTGTTATCCTGAACCGCTCGACATATGAATTGGCCTTCCAAAATCGGTCGATTCCTCTTAGCGGAAAAGAATTTCAGGTGATGGAAATTCTAATGGAAAATCCGCACATGGTTGTAACTACAGAACAGCTTATCATGAAAATATGGGGCTGGAATACAGCAGTTGACACCAGTGTTGTCTGGGTGCATATCTCCAACCTTCGTAAAAAGCTGGCTGCTCTTTCTGTTCCGGTCAGTATTCGTTTTCAGCGCGGTGTCGGCTATATTCTGGAGGGCGGAGAATGATTGATAAACTGCGCAAACGGATGATTCTTATCAGCAGCATTGCTGTCCTGCTTGTTTTCAGCGGAATACTTGCCGCGCTCACTATCTTCAGTATACGGCAGCTTAACAATCGGATGGATTTTGTGGCGGATTACATTTCTGACGGAAATGGCGAATTTCTTCCCTTTGACCATGAAAATCCTCTTTCGGCAGAACCAGAGAATTATCCCGGATTCATCACAGAGGAAACTCCATTCAGCACACGCTTTTTTACCGTTTGGTTTGATAATAACGGTGATTTTATTCAGGCAAATCTTAGCGCAATTTCTTCTGTAGATGAAGATACAGCATTAGATTGTGCCGGCTTTGTTTTTGAAAGCGGTACAAGCCGTGGATGGTGCAGCTCTTTCCGCTATAAGGTTTTCGATACACAGAATGGCACTGGAATCGTCTTCGTAGAGGGAAGCATGAACCGCGCCATGACAAAAACTCTTGTACTGACAGCGGCGGCTGTTATGCTGGGCGGTGTTGCTTTAATTCTGGTTTTTATCGTGGTTGTTTCAAAGCGTACGGTTCAGCCGATTGCACAAAGCTACGAGAAGCAAAAACAATTTGTTACTGATGCCAACCATGAATTGAAAACACCACTGACCCTGATTCTGACCAATGTTGATATCGTTGAACAGGAGCAAGGGCATAGTGAATGGCTGGATGACATTCGCGCAGAGGGTCGGCACATGAGTGAATTAGTCGGACAGCTTACGGCTTTGAGTAAGCTGGATGAGGCAAATTTATCAATAGAAAAAACAGCGTTTTCCCTGACAGAGGTCTGTCACGACACGGCTTCGGAGTTTTCTGCCCTGATTGCCCAGAAGAAGCTATCCCTTACAACGTCTATCCAGCCTAATGTCAGTTATTACGGTGACGAAGCAGCCATACGCAGATTGGTTTCTATCCTCCTGGACAATGCAGTGAAATATTGTGACGCCGGAGGTAATATTATGCTGTCTCTGGAGAAAAAACGCCATCCTGTTCTCGTGGCAGAGAACACCTATCATGATGTAGCTTCCTTAGAGCTCGACCGGCTCTGCGACCGTTTCTATCGGGCAGACAGGGCAAGAACAACCGGGACAGGCTTTGGCATTGGATTATCTCTGGCCAAGTCAATTGTTGAGACACATAATGGAAGTATTCGGGCATATCAGGCGGAAGCAGCCAGAATTGGTTTCCGTATTACACTGAAATAAATTATCCTTATTATATACACTTATCTGATGCAGTCGTCTGATTACACGACTGCATCTTTTCTATTCACAGTTTTTTCACAGTCTTCTTTAGCCTTGCTTTAGCGCCGCGCGATATACTTTCGTAGATGAAACCGAATAAGGAGGGCTTATATGATTACCGTATCACATCTTACGAAATATTATGGCGGACATTTGGCAGTCAATGACCTCTCATTTGAAATTGATGAAGGGCATGTGTATGGATTTCTTGGGCCAAACGGTGCCGGAAAATCCACAACCATGAATATCATGACCGGGTGCTTATCGGCCACAGAAGGAACCATCACCATTGATGGCTATGACATTTTTGACCAGCCAAAGCAGGCAAAAAAGCAGATTGGATATCTTCCGGAGCAGCCTCCGCTGTATATAAATGAATCTCCGGTTGACTACCTGCGATTTGTCGGAGAGGCAAAGGGGCTTCGCGGTGATACACTGCACACACAGATTGAAGAGGTCATCCGCCAAATCGGTATTGAGCATGTATGCAACCGGCGGATTGGCACTCTTTCCAAGGGCTATAAGCAACGTGTCGGCATTGCGCAGGCATTGCTTGGCAATCCAAAGGTCATTATCTTAGACGAACCAACTGTAGGTCTTGACCCAATCCAGATTATTGAAATCCGGGATTTAATCCGGGATTTAGGCAAGACTCATACAGTCATTTTTTCCTCTCACGTCCTGTCAGAGGTACAGACCATCTGCGACCGGATTTTGATGATTGCTCATGGAAAATTGGTGGCATTTGACGAGACAGGCAATTTGGAAAAGCAACTGCTATCCAATGGTGAAATTAACATTACCACTGACGCTGATACATTGGCGCTTGAAGCGCTTCTCGCCAATGTGAATTGCCTCACAGAATTTTCGGTTCAAAAGGTATCTTCCGGCTATTCCTCTGCTTATATCAAAACAGAGCATAATGATATTTATGCCGTATCGAGTGAAATTTTCCATGCCTGTGCAGAGCATAACATCACACTGTTCGAGATGAGTCTGAAAAAAGCCAATCTTGAGGATGTGTTTCTGGAGCTGGCAGGCGGCGATACTGTTGAGTTGGATAATTCTGATAAAAAAACACATGACGAAGAGCGTCAGAAAGGTGAGGTGAATGAAGTATGATTGTTGTATTCAAGCATGAATTAAAAATGTATTTCCAATCGCTGACAGCCTATGTCTTCGGCGCATTCCTTCTGATTGCAGTCGGTCTCGGCTCCATGCTCTACAACCTGAACGCTGCCGTCAGTAATTTTGAATATGTGTTCAGCTATGGCGCACTTGCATTTGTGGTCATTGTCCCCATTCTGACCATGCGCGTTATTGCTGAAGAGCGCAGACAGAAAACTGACCAGCTGCTCTATTCGCTGCCCATCACCACTACGCAGGTAATTGTGGGGAAATATTGGGCATTATTGGTCGTTTTTCTGGTTCCTATGTGCATAATCAGCCTGTACCCGCTGATGTTCTCCCGGTATGGCGATGTATACCTGTTAACCTCCTATGGAACAATCCTTGCCTTTATCATTCTCGGAGCAGCATTGATTTCCATCGGTGTATTCATCTCCTCTCTGACAGATAATCAAGGATTTGCGGCAGGCATCGGTATTGCTGTAATCCTGCTAAACTACTATAGTGTCAGCCTGTCTGAATATGTTTCCTCCACTGCGTTTGGTTCCGCGATTGCATTCGTAGCGCTCATAGCCTGTGTCTGGGCGGTAGTCAAATACCTCACAAAGAGCGAGAAGCTGGCCTATATTGTGGGCTTAGTGCTTCTGGCTCTGCTGATGACGGCATTTTGGCTAAATTCCGGCTCCTTTGAGGGCTTACTGCCTCAGATTATGACCACATTGTCGCTGTTTAAGCGCTTTAACGTGTTTATTACAGGTGTTTTTGACTTAACGGGAATTGTTTTCTATCTGTCAGTCATAGT
>JAJQGF010000087.1 GCA_021200695.1 Lachnospiraceae bacterium | reverse complement strand
ATTAAGAACCAATGAAAGATTCATTGCTTCTTTGCATGGAAATGAGGAAATATATGAATACCAGCGAAATTACAGTCATAATAGGACAGCGGCTCCGAGCCAGAAGACTAGAGTTAGGCTACAGCCAGAGTCTGGCGTCAGAGAAGGCGGACCTCCACCCCACATACATCGGTCAGCTTGAGCGCGGCGAGAAAAATGCCACCATAGTAAGCATCGAAAAGCTCTGTACCGCCTTAGACCTGCCTATGGAGGAGTTATTTGCAAATATTGCAGCTCCATCCTCACCATACCGGAGTGCACAGAAATGCTACGACCTGATTGTGAATCAGCCCATAGAGGAACACGAAAGAATATATTGCATCATAGAGGATATCATAAAATATAAGAATAACTGATGTATCCGTACAAGACCCGCAAAATCAGTATACAGCACCGTCTATTATTCTGCAGTCTGCATATTTTGAATATTTTTTCCACAGCAATAATATTTATAGTATATAGAATTAGTATACAAATACTGTTAGGCTTTTTATAAGTCTTTCTGCGATTGATAGTATATACTAATGGAGGAAAATATGAACAACAGCGATATCGCTATAATCATAGGCCAAAGGCTTCGTGCCAGAAGAATACAATTAGGCTACAGTCAGGACCTTACTTCTGAAAAGGCAAATCTCCACCCAACGTATATCGGCCAGCTTGAGCGCGGCGAAAAGAATGCCACTATCGGAAGTATTCAGAAAATCTGTAGTGCGCTTGATTTGCCGATGGAAGAATTATTCGCCAACATTGTCAGCACAGCCTCGGGCAGCCGGCCTGCACAGCAATGCTATGATTTAATAGTCAGCATGCCAATCAGCGAGCAGGAAAAGCTGTATACAATTATAGAAAAAATAATCAGCTTCAAGAACAGCTGAGCGGATATATCCGCCTCTGTGTCAATGGACTCATGGGTTAATCCGGCGGTACCTTTTCATGTCCTTCAGCTCGTTATACAAAAGTTTGTAATTTTCATACCTCATGCTGCTTACATCTCCCCTCTCAACTGCAAGCTTAACACCGCATATCGGCTCGCTTATATGTGAGCAGCCCCCGAATCTGCAATATTTCTCATATTCGCAAAATTCAGGATAAAATCCCGCAAGCTCCTCCTTCTCAATATTGAACAGTCCCAGAGAGCTGAAGCCCGGTGTGTCAAGAATATATGTGCTCTCATCGACTGCTATAAGCTCAGAGTGTCTGGTGGTATGTCTTCCTCTGTCTATTCTTTCACTTATGTCCCCTATCTCCATTACAGTGCCCGACTGAATACTGTTAATAATAGAGGATTTACCCACACCGCTTGGTCCTGCGACGGTTGTTGTCCTTCCACTGAGCAGATTTTTCAGTTTGTCAATATTCACTCCCTTTTCAGCGCTTACAGACAATACAGTATATCCGCAGGCCTTGTATATATCCTCATAAACCGACGCGCTGTTGTCATAATCGATATCCAGCTTGTTAAAGCATATAATACATGGCAGATTATGCTGACCCATCATTATAAGGAATCTGTCCAACAGGTTAAAATTCGGCTGCGGCTTTTTTATGGCAAATATTACAAGCGCCTGCTCTACATTTGCAACAGCCGGTCTTATAAGCTCGCTGCGCCTCGGCAATATATCCGTGATATTGCCTTTATGATTTTTGCCGTCCAGAATTTCAAGCTCGACGTCATCGCCCACAAGAGGTTTACGCTTATCCTTTCTGAACACACCCTTAGCCCTGCATTCGTATATTTCATTTGCATGTACATAATAAAATCCTGCTATTCCCTTTATTATCTTTCCGCGCATCGCATCAGTCTTCCCGTATAAACTCAACTCTTCGTGTAAACGAACGCTCCTCGGTAGCTGAAGGCTCATTTACCGTCTCTCCCGTGTCAGGGTCAACAGTAGTCCCCCCTCCGATAGTGACCTCATAGGTAAAGGTTATTGTACCTCCCGATGAATTGATACCGTAATAGTTGGCCGCCTGAGGGAAGGAGGAGGTTGTAGTGTCAAGAAGTGTCTCTCCGCCGTCCGTCACAAGTGTAAGATGCACCTCAGTACCTGAAACATAATCCGGCGCCTCACTTGTCGTAGGCGCGGCAATGCTGGTATTGCACTTATAAGTCAGCGCCTCCGGTCCCTGACTTACCCTTATATCAATCTGTGTTCCCTCGTCTACATATGAGCCCTGTGAATAGCTCTGATAACATACATAGCCTTCGCTGACCTCCGAGCTGTATACATAAGTCACACTGCCGATTGAAAGCCCTGCCTCAATGGCATTTATCGTCGCGTCCTGCTCAGTAAGGCTTAAAAGGTTGGGAACCCTTACCTTCGTGTCCGCTTTGCCCTTGCTCACATTTATGGTTATAACACTTCCCTTCGGCGCCGTACTTCCCGCTGACGGGGTCTGTGATATAACATTTCCTGCCTCTACCTCCTCGGAATAGCTCTCAGTCTTATTTACGAGAAAGCCGCTTGAAACAAGCGCCGTATTTGCGCTGTCCTCTCCAAGTCCCTCCACATCCGGAACCTCTACTCCGCTCGTGCCCGCACTGACCGTAACTGTTATGGAGGTACCCGACTTTACTGCTTCTCCGACGGCTGCATCTGCACTTATAACAATACCCTCGTCAACGGTATCTGACTCCTCGTACTCCACCTCCATACCAAGTCCGACTGACGCTAAGGCATTTCTCGCATCCTCCACGCTTACTCCGATGATGTCCGGCATTTCAACATACTCCTCGGACTCATTCTCCTCAGATGTGACAATGGGACCCTCATTAGAATCTTCGTTTTCTCTTCCCCCAAATATTTTAACAGCCAGAATTATAATTATTACAAGGATTACAACTCCCGCCAGAATAGCAAGAAATGTGGTAATTCTCTCCATTCTCGGGTCATAATCATAATCATCCTCCTCAATATCCTCTTCCTCCTCATACAGCATCTCCGTATCAGAGCGAAGCCTGAGCGGCTCATCTTCATATTCATCATTCTGATGCTGTAATGAGCGTCTCTTAATCTGTGCCATCTCTGAATCGGAAACCATTCTCGTGCCCGCGTCCATATCGGGGTCGTTTACGACAACAAAATCCTCATCAGGATTTAAAAGAGACTGCTTCAGGTCGGCTATCAGCTCCTTCATATTCTGATAACGTCTGTCCGGAGATTTCTGACAGCATTTAAGTACAATGCTCTCAACGCTTGAGGGAATTTCAGGCACATATTCCTTTGGCGATGGCATCTCCTCCTGTATATGCTTTATAGCTATTGCAACCGTGGTCTCGCCGTTAAACGGAACACGCCCGGTAAGCATTTCAAACATTGTTATGCCGAGGGAATATATATCACTCTTCTCGTCGCTGTATCCGCCCCTTGCCTGCTCAGGTGAGGTATAATGAACCGAGCCCATGACATTTGACGTAATAGTGTTGCTTGTGGCAGCCTTTGCTATTCCAAAGTCTGTCACCTTAACCTTTCCATCCTTTGAGATAATAATATTCTGAGGCTTTATATCCCTGTGTATAATATGATTGTTATGCGCAGCCTCTATTCCCATGCTTACCTGAATGGCAATGCTTACTGCCTCCTTATAGGTAAGTCTTGCTTTCTTCTCTATATATTTCTTCAGCGTGATGCCCTCGACAAGCTCCATCACAATATAATGGATTCCGCTCTCTTCGCCTACATCATACACATTAACTATATTTGGATGCATAAGACCTGCTGCCGCCTGCGCTTCAATGCGGAACTTTGATACGAAATTCTCATTCTCGCCAAACTCCTGCTTAAGCACCTTCATTGCCACAAAACGGTTCAGCTTTTGGTCCTTTGCCTTATATACATCAGACATGCCGCCGGTTCCTATTTTCTCAAGGACCTCATAGCGCTCGCCTATCATCATTCCTATCTTTATCATATTTCTCTCCATTCAAATCCCATTAGCTGTCTAAGCCTTTATGCCGACTTAAAATCCGGCTCAATAAGTATTACCGTGATATTATCCCTGCCTCCGTTGTCGTTTGCAGCCCAAACAAGTCTCTCCGCCTTTCCGGCAATATCTCCGGCACCGTTCATAAGCGTTCTTATATACTCATCCTCAAGCATATTGGTGAGTCCGTCAGTGCACATAAGCACTGTGTCCCCCTCCTTTAATTCTACCGTAAAGAAATCCGGCTCTACCGCTTCGCTTACTCCTACCGCTCTTGTAATTATATTCTTATCAGGATGATTTCTTGCATCCGCCCTGTCGATGCCGCCCATCCTTATCATTTCCTCCACAAGCGAATGGTCTCTTGTAATCTGCCTTATCTCCCTGTTGTTCACTATATAAAGTCTGCTGTCTCCGACATTAGCAACCTGAAGATATCCGCCTATGCAGGTGGCAGCGACCACCGTTGTCCCCATTCCCTCAAGTTCACTGTTCTCACAGGACTTTCTATAGATGACAGCATTTGCCGCCTCTATTGCCCTGCCCATGATTCTTACGGGATTCTTTTCAAAAGACTCCGATATGTCCGCAACTATTGTCTCAACTGTCACCTTAGACGCATAATCGCCGGCATTGTGTCCTCCCATGCCGTCCGCAACAATAAAAAAGTTGGGCAGATTGCCTACAGGCTGCTCAGATGTATATACATAGTCCTGATTTAATTTCCTTTTCCTACCAATGTCGGTAATGGAAAATGTCTTAATCACGTCTGTTTCCTCCGGGGGTCAATAAATCCTACTATTTCATTTTGGCACTAAAATCAATTCTATATTCTATCACACTATTAAAAAAAGGGCAAGCAGACAGTCCGCATGCCCCGCGCAGCACAACTATTCATTATCAGACGGTGCTCTCCCTATATCTCATTCTCAGCTGTCCGCAGGCACCGTCAATGTCACGTCCCAGCTCTCTTCGTACCGTAACATTCACCCTGTTTTTTTCAAGCCTGTCCTTAAACGCATGTATGCGCGCCGCATCCGACTGTACATAATCTCTCTCCTTTATAGGATTAACGGGAATAAGATTTATATGACAGCATCTTGGCTTTGCAAGCCTGACCAGCTCCGCCGCATCCTCCTCCGTATCATTCACGCCGCCCACCAGACTATATTCAAAGGTAATTCTGCGTCCGGTCGCTTCAAAATAATAGTCACATGCATCCATAAGCTCCGCTATTGAATATCTGTCAGCAATCGGCATAAGACGCCTTCTTTTTGCATCCGTCGCCGCATGCAGCGAAAGCGCAAGCGTAATCTGCAGATGCTCATCCGCAAGTCTGCGCATCATTGGCGCTATTCCGCAGGTTGAAACGGTGACATTTCTCTGGCTTATGTTGAGTCCGTTCCCATCAGTGAGCATCCTTATGAATTTAATAAGATTATCATAATTGTCCAAAGGCTCTCCCGTGCCCATAACAACCACGTTTGAAACTCGCTCTCCCGTTAAAAGGGTTATAGAATAAATCTGGTCCAGCATTTCGGATGGCATAAGGCTTCTCTGAAGACCGTCAAGCGTTGAGGCGCAGAAGCGGCAGCCCATCCGGCAGCCTACCTGCGAAGATATGCATACACTGTTGCCATGCCTGTATTTCATCCATACGCTCTCTACCGTATTTCCATCGGCAAGCCCGAAAAGAAATTTTTTTGTGCCATCAATGGCCGATTCCTGAACCTTTACGGCCTCAAGCGAGGTATATATATAACTCTCTTTTAATTTCGCCCTCAGCTCCTTTGACAGATTTGTCATCCCGTCAAAGTCTCTCGCACACTTTTTGTGCATCCATTCATATATCTGTACTGCACGGAAAGGCTTTTCGCCTCTCTCTGTAAGCCCGGCTTTAAGCTCATCGAGCGTAAGGGATTTTATATCCTGCCCGGCTTCAAAACTCTTATCTGATTTATTTTCCGAAACCATATTTTTTCCATCCTGTAATTATTCCAGACGCCTCAGCTTTGCGAAAAAAAATCCATCCGAAAGGTTGAAGCCCGGCAAAAGCTGTACACAGCATTTTTCTATTTCAGAAATGCTATTATTTCCACTCTCAGGAGAAGGCGTACATGGTATATATGACTTTAAAATGCCAAGCTCCTTTTTAAGGCTCTCAGGCAGAGACTCCTCAACAGACACCGGTTCAAACGGCAGCTTCTCCGTTATCCACTTAACCATATCTTCATTTTCCGCGCGGCTGACAGTGCATGTACTGTATATAAGCGTGCCTCCCGGCTTTACATAACGCCAGCTTTGCTCCACAATTTTTTTCTGCAGCTCATTAAGGGAGGCTATACTCCCGGGAGCAGCATGATATTTTATGTCGCGTTTTCTGCCCATGACTCCCAACCCCGAGCACGGAACATCCATTATGAGCACATCCGCCCTGTCAATATATTTTTCGTCGGTAACCGTGGCGTCAAAAGCCTCTGTTGTTACATTAGTGAGCCTAAGCCTTTCCAGATTATCATCAATAAGAGCAAGCTTCTCGCCCGATATATCCCTTGCAAGCACAGCCTCAGCCTTCTCCGCCGCAAGAAGTGTCTTTCCTCCCGGTGCCGCACAGATATCCATTACAAAATCCGACTTTTTGATGCCTGCTGACTCTACCGACAGGGCAGAGCTCACATCCTGAACTGTGAACAGACCCTCCGAAAAGCCGCACAGCTCTCTGATATTATCAAGCTTTTCGGCATTGTATACATATGGAAGATAACTGCTCTGCGTAAGCATGACTCCCTGCTTCTTAATGTCTTCGACAAGCCCTGCAAGCTCCTCCGGCTGAAGCGCCGTACTGAACCTTAAGCAGACGGGACGAACATCCATCAGAGCGTCAAGAAGCCTTGTCACAATTTCCTCTCCGTATTCTGCAAGCCACTTATCGACAATCCATTGCGGCATAGAATATTTTACCGACAGATATTTGGGGTAATCGCTCCCAGCGTCAGGCAACGGAAGCTCATGCTTATTTCTCGAAATATTTCTCAAAACGGCATTAACGAATCCCTTCAGATTTGCAAAGCCTCTTTTCTGTACAAGCTTACATGCCTCGTTGCAGGCCGCGCTGTCCGGCACCGAGGACATATATATTATCTGGTACGCGCTCATCCTAATAATACATCTTATAAGAGGCTTCATCCTCCCTACCGGAGTATTTGAAAAGCTGTCAATATAATAATCAAGCTCAAGCTGTCTCTCTATAGTTCCCTCTGTAAGCCTTTTAATAAATGCCCTGTCTCTCTGCTCCAGATAGTTATACTTATCCAGAACGGCTTTTATAAGCTTTCCCTCAAAGCCGCCCTCTCTCTCTAATGTAAGCAGGATATCCAGAACAAGCTCTCTGGT
Source organism: Lachnospiraceae bacterium (assembly GCA_021200695.1). Lineage (GTDB taxonomy): Bacteria > Bacillota > Clostridia > Lachnospirales > Lachnospiraceae > Acetatifactor. The sequence goes on along the minus strand of JAJQGF010000087.1, from coordinate 235 downwards.
ATTCTCCATCCTGACATCTCCGTTTTATCAGTATTTATTATTTTCGCATTAATCTCTGCGCCTGCCGTTTCCTCCAAGCAGTACAAGCCTTAAAAGCTGCAGTGCCGCCGCCGCTGCCGCCGCCACATAGGTGAATGCCGCAGCCGTGAGCACCTTCCTGCTGCCCTCCTTCTCGGCTGAGGTAACCAGCCCGTACTGCTCCATCTTTACAAGTGCACGCCGTGATGCATTAAAT
>JAJQGF010000193.1 GCA_021200695.1 Lachnospiraceae bacterium | reverse complement strand
TCCTGGGATTGTTGATTTATATATTTATGAGAAAATACAGACCCTGCCAATAAATACAAAAATTAGAGCGTATCGATTATTTCTTCTATCGATACGCTCTATCTGACTATACTCTCCACCGGAGTAAACCTCTCTTTCTTTTAGTCATCTGTATTCAGTTGTAACGTCTTCCATTTTATATGTAAATTGTTGCCTTGTACTTTGAGATTATTTTCACTTTTGGTTTATGTACATGTAATATCTGTTTAATATTTATTATATTATCATCTGTACTTACTTATCTCCTGTACTTTTGTATGGAAGCTTTTTATTTTTAACTTAAGTGTGCATTGGTCCTTACCTCTCTTTTTCTATTCTTTTCATTTGTCTTTAGTATCTCGAGTGCTTTTTGTCTTTTGTTAAGTTTAATATATCAAACGCATCGCGATTTGTCAACACATTTTTAAAAATATTTTTAAATTTTTCCATATTTTTACATCTGTCGTCAAATTATCTGTCAATTATGTCGAAATACCGCCATTCACACCGCACAGGCTCAAGGCTTAAAGCCTTAGAGCCTGGTTAGTACAAAGATATCATATATTGCCTTGATAGCATCCTCAAAGTCATCATTTGTAACTCCTATGATGATATTGAGCTCTGATGAACCCTGGTCTATCATTTTTACATTAATCTTGCTGTGCGCAAGCGCGGAAAATATTCTGCCCGCGGTACCTCTTGCAGACTTCATTCCTCTTCCGACTACAGCGATAAGCGCAAGATCAGACTCTATATCAATGGAGTCCGGACTGCAGCTTCTGTTTATTCCTGCTACAACCTTCTGCTCCTTATCTGCGAATTCATCCTGATGAACAAATACAGTCATGGTGTCAATACCGGAGGGCACATGCTCAAATGATATGTCATTCTCCTCAAAAACCTGAAGAACCTTTCTTCCGAATCCGATTTCCGAATTCATCATATCCTTTTCAATATTAATTGCACAGAAGCCCTTTTTACCTGCTATCCCGGTGATAACATATCTTGACTTCTGGCATGTGCTTCCTACAATCCACGTTCCATTGTCCTCAGGCATATTGGTATTCCTGATATTTATGGGAATTCCTTCCTTGCGCACCGGAAATATTGCATCCTCATGCAGAACCGATGCACCCATATATGAGAGCTCCCTGAGCTCCTTGTAGGTTATGGTATCAATTCCCTGCGGATTATCGATAATTCGCGGGTCTGCAATAAGGAAGCCTGAAACATCAGTCCAATTTTCATAAACATCCGCCTTTACAGCCTTGGCAACTATGGAGCCTGTTACATCAGAGCCACCTCTTGAAAAGGTCTTGACCCTGCCGTCACAGTAAGAACCGTAAAATCCCGGAATAACCGCATTTTCGCACTCTGAAAGACGGCTGCCCAATATATTATTTGTTTTGTCGGCATCAAAGGCTCCTTCATCATCGAAGAAAATAACCGAGGCAGCGTCAATAAATTCAAATCCAAGATATTCAGCCATAACAATGCCGTTTAAATACTCTCCCCTGGATGCCGCATAATCGCTTCCGGCTTTGTCCGTGAAATTCTTCGCTATCGCGTCAAATTCCCTGTCAAGGCTCAGCTTCAGGTTAAGACCGCTTATAATTTCCTCATATCTTTCCCTGATAGCGCTAAGCTCATTTGAGAAGTCCATATCCTTCTCCGCGAGGGCATAGCAGCCATACAGCATATCGGTGACCTTTGTGTCCTCCTTATATCTCTTGCCGGGCGCCGAGGGAACAACATATCTTCTGTCTTTGTCTGCACGAATAATGTCTCCGACCTTTTTAAACTGCTCGGCGCTTGCAAGTGAGCTTCCGCCGAATTTAACTACCTTTGCCATAATAACCTGCTCCTCATTAATAAATATGTATTTTACACAATCTGCAGAAACTTATCCATAAGTCTGAAGCCTTCTTTAATAAGTCTGCCGCTGTCTCTGCCTTCTTTTTCATTATAATTCCATGTGTTGCTCTGCTCCGCGGTGCTGTCATACAGCATATAAGGTACACTGTCCGAGGTGTGTGTGCGCTTACAGATAGGTGTGGGGTGGTCAGGAAGCACAAGCAGCCTGAAATCCTCTCCTGATGCCTTAAGCTTTTCGACTGCGGGTCCTATTACACGGGTGTCAAGGTATTCTATAGCCTTTACCTTTCTCTCAACGCTTCCCTGATGTCCCATCTCATCCGGAGCCTCTACATGAATATATGCAAAATCATAGCCTTCTCTTGTAAGTGCATTTACCGCGGCATCAACCTTGCCCTCATAATTTGTATTAAGTCCGCCGTCTGCACCTTCGACAATAGCCACGCCCATTCCTGCGCCTACCGCAATTCCCTTAAGCAAATCCACTGCGGAAACCATCATTCCCCTTTTTCCGGTTTTTTCCTCAAAGGAGGAGAGCATGGGCTTGGTGCCTGCGCCCCAGAACCAGCAGCAGTTTGCAGGATTTAAACCTTTTTTCTTCCTCTCTATATTGATGGGATGGTTTACAAGTATATCATAGCTTTTCTTCATCATGCTGCGCAGAGCCTCATCCTCCGGAAGATATTGTCCTATTTTCTGTCCTAGCACATCATGCGGAGGCGTAAGCTCGACCACCCTGCCTTTATTCCATATAAGACAGTGACGATAGCTTGTGCCAACATAAAACTGGTAGGTCTCGTCGGCAAGTCGGGAAGCAACCTCATTTAATAGCACCGCACAGTCCTCTGTGCTGATTTCCGAGGCGCTGTGGTCTATTATAGTCTTTTCCTCAAATGGAGCATCCTCCTCAGAGACGGTAACTATATTACATCTTATGGCTATGTCTGTGTCCTTCGTCGGCACACCTATGCTAAGTGCTTCCAGCGGAGAGCGTCCGGAATAATATTTCTTCGGATTATATCCTATTACCGACAGATTTGCCGTGTCTGAGCCGGGCTTCATTCCCTCGGGAACTGTATGCACCATTCCAATCTCTGACAGCTTGCTTAATCTGTCAAGATTCGGTGTGTAAGCATATTCAAGCGGAGTCCTTCCGCCCAGCTCCTCTATAGGCTCATCAGCCATTCCATCGCCAAGCACTACTATATATTTCATATTTCCCTTCCCCTTATTATTTATAATATTCTTATTCTTCCCAAAATGGCATCTCCGAGAGAATTGCAGATATCATCAAATTTCCTCTCCGTCATCGGGGATGTGATGTAACCAAAATCCTCTGCCCGTCCCTCAAGCTCGATTTTTCTGCCTCCGTCAAGCATATTTATAATAGTTTCCTTCGCATACTGCGCGCCCCTAAGAAAGAAGCGTCTCTCTACGTCAGCCACATCTGCAAGAAGCATATCCTCCTTGTCCCAGAAGCAGGTGATAACCCTGCCCTGATGTCTTGCGCAATCGATAACATCTGACACAACTGCACTTGCCGTAGGAAGCTTTCCCGCACCTCTTCCATAATACATTGAATCTCCGAGCATATTTCCCGTTACAAACACGGCATTAAATACATCATTTACTATAGCAATCGGATGCTCTGCCGGTACCATAAACGGCGCAACCATTGCCAGCACTCTGTCGCTGCCCGCCATTTCACTTCTGGCAAGAAGCTTTATTGTATATCCGCACTTTTTTGCATAGGCAAAGTCGGCGGATGTAATTCCGGTTATTCCCTCAGTGTAAATTTTTTCCGAGTCAACATTTTTTCCCGTCATAAGAGATGTGAGTATAGCTATCTTGCGGCAGGCATCATATCCCTCAACATCAGCCTCCGGATTTCTTTCAGCATAACCCTTTTCCTGCGCCTTAAGCAGTGCATCTGCGAAGTCCTCGCCCTCTCTCTCCATCTTTGTAAGAATATAATTGGTTGTGCCGTTAAGTATTCCCGTTATGCTTTCAATTCTCTCAGCAGTAAGCGAATAATTAAGCGGCCTGATGATTGGTATTCCTCCTCCTACGCTTGCTTCAAAAAGATAATTACAGTTATTCTCCCTTGCCGTCTCCAAAAGCTCAGGACCATACCTGGCAACAAGCTCCTTATTGGAGGTGCAGACACTCTTGCCTCTCTGAAGCGCAGATTTGGTAAAGTTGTAAGCCACTCCCGTACCGCCCATCGTCTCACATATTATGCCGACCTCATCATCTTCAAGAATAATATTAAAATCATGGACTACCTTGTCCTCATATGGGTCTCCGGGAAAATCCTTCAGGTCAAGTATATACTTGATTTCCATCTCCTGTGTAGCCCTTCTGTTTACAAGCTCCCTGTTTTTCTCAATTACCTCCACAACACCGCTTCCGACAGTACCGTAGCCTAAAACCGCTATTTTAATCATAATTTTCTCCGTTTCATGTGTTTACATAATTTAGTCATTTATTCCTTGGCAAGAATTTTAACGTGATGCACTCCGCCTAACTCTTCCATCCGCTCAAGCATTCTCGATATGTCCCCCGTTGTCTGAAGTATCTGGATGCTGAGACTCAATGAAGCTATTCCGCTTATCGGGATACTCTGGTGTATTGTCAGGATATTCGCCCTGTACTCCGCTACGACCTTAAGAACATCCGACAATATACCCGGTTCATCGTCCATCTGGAAAGTCAGTGTAATGGTGGTTCCCTGTGAATTGTCATGGAAGCGGAAAATGTCATTCCTGTATTTATAGAATGAGCTGCGGCTTATGCCGACTGCATCCACCGCCTCCTGTATAGTCATTACCTTTTCCGATTCCAAAAGCCTCTTGGCTTCCACTACTTTTAAGAGTACCTCAGGAACCGCTTTCTGCTTTACGACAAAATATTTGGTCGATTCTCCCATTAGCCTGATTTCCCGCCTTTTGATATTGCGATTTCCAATATTTGTTTATATTGTACGGACTTTTCGCAAAATGTCCACTTGTCACACACACTTGTGCGTCATCGAGAGATATTCTAACACAACAACTTAAAAAGCGCAAGACCCTAATTTGAGTCCTGCGCTTATACTCCTTAAAGGCATATGTTTAATTATACTACTATATAAGAGGATACTTGTCAGTAAGGGTCTTGACAATAGCTCTTGCATCAGGAACCTTATCCTCTCCTCCCTTGATTACAAGAGTGATTGCCTCCGCTATCATGTCCATGTCCTCTGTATTCATTCCTCTTGAGGTTACAGCAGGGGTTCCAAGCCGGATACCGCTTGTCACAAATGCCGATTTAGGGTCATTAGGAATAGTATTCTTGTTTGCTGTTATGTTCGCACTGTCAAGAAGCTTTTCAACCGCCTTACCTGTCAAATCAAAATTTGTAAGGTCAACAAGCATTAAATGGTTGTCGGTACCCCCTGAGACAATTTTGATGCCGCGTTCCATAAGTCCCTTGCAGAGCGCCTGCGCATTGTCAGCTATATTCTGCTGGTATACCTTAAATTCCGGACTCAGCGCCTCCTTAAAGCATACTGCCTTTGCCGCAATTACATGCATAAGAGGACCACCCTGAATTCCGGGGAATACCGCCTTATTAAAGTTGTATTTGTCTGCTGCCTCCTGACTGCTGAGAATCATGCCGCCTCTGGGACCCCTGAGCGTCTTGTGGGTAGTGGTGGTGGTTACATCTGCATATGGTATCGGGCTGGGATGAATGCCTGCCGCAACAAGTCCCGCAATATGCGCCATATCAACCATGAGCACTGCGCCAACCTCATCGGCAATTTCACGGAATTTCTTAAAATCTATTATCCTTGCATATGCCGAAGCGCCCGCAATTATCATTCTGGGTCTGCACTCAATCGCAATTTCTCTAAGCTTATCATAATCAATGAAGCCCTCGTCATTTACACCATATGGAACTATATTGAAATATGTACCTGAAATATTCGCCGGACTTCCGTGTGTGAGGTGTCCGCCGTGGTCAAGGTTCATTCCCATAATGGTATCTCCGGGTTTGCAGATTGCGAACTGTACCGCAAGGTTTGCCTGCGCACCGGAGTGAGGCTGTACATTTACATATTCGCAGCCGAATAATTTCTTTGCCCTTTCCCTTGCAAGCTCCTCGACGACATCAACACACTCACAGCCGCCATAATACCTTTTTCCCGGATAACCCTCTGCATATTTGTTGGTAAGAGGGCTTCCCATTGCAGCCATAACTGCCTTGCTTACCCAGTTTTCAGAAGCAATAAGCTCTATATGGCTGTTCTGACGTTCCTGTTCATCCACTATCGCCTGCGCAATTTCGGAATCAACATTTCTTACTTCATCCAATGAATACATTTCTTCTCCTCCTGAACATATAATGAATATTTCATTTTAAGACAGTATATCACATATATTTTTTTAAGGAAAGTACGAAAAGGGTTCTTAAATAATTTATTAAGAATCATTAAGTTTCTAAAAAACTTATTGAAATTTATTTTTTTAGTGATATATTAAATACAGCTTTAAAATGTTCAAAATTGTACGGTCTGCGCTTCAGTGTGCATGTTCGTATATGGGGTTGAAGGTTATGAAAAATATTTTTATCCGTTGCAGTAAAAAGCTTGCCGGATACCACCACGCGCTTCCGCTTATTGTATATGGAATTATATATCTGATATGGTTTCGTCAGCTTGAGACAAACGTCACCGGGAATTATCATGTTATACATATGGCGGCGGATGATTATATACCCTTTTGTGAGATTTTTATAATTCCTTATATGCTGTGGTTTGTATACGTGTCCGCTGTAGTAGCCTATTTCTTTTTTAAAGACAGGGAGGATTATTACAAGACCTGCGCATTCCTTTTTACAGGAATGACCATATTCCTTATAGTGTCTACCATATGGCCCAATGGGCATCACTTAAGAGCCACTGTCAGCCTGGAGGACAATATTTTTTCAAGGATGGTGGAATTGCTTTGGAGTATTGATACACCGACCAATCTCTGGCCAAGCATACATGTGTACAACTCGCTCGGCGCACATTTTGCGATAATAAGAAGCAAAAGCTTTGAAAACAGGCCGGGAATCAGAACAGCATCACTTTTACTCGCCTCCTCCATCATTGCCTCAACAATGCTTATAAAGCAGCACTCTGTGTTTGATGTAACAACAGCGTTTATTATGGCTGCAATAATGTACCTTATTATATACAGATATGATATTATCGTTCTTGTACGCATGGCGTACAAGAGACGAAAGGCCGCTTCGCAGATTGCCTGAGAAAATGCACTACCGCAGCTTCTCAGGCTTTACTTTCGTCATATTTCCCGCGACTATTCCATATTTTCCGCCTAATTAAACTTAAATATCTTCCTGCACAGCTTATAGCCCTCAACGGACAGCTTTCTTCCGCCTCTTCCGGGAAGGTTCATGGCACCTCCCATAATTCCAAGCCTCATATATTTGTACAGCTTTTTATCCCTGGTCTTAAGATACTCCCACAGCTCCTTTTTCTTCTTCATATTTTCCTCTGTTCCCGAGCGGATGCAGAGCACTGAGGATATAGTCAAAATAATCTCGAGATAATTTCGCATATACTGATAAAGACGCCTGTTCTTTATTATGCTGCCCTTGTTGTCAACAAAATAGTCAATCATTATCCTGTTGACCTTAATCTGCTGGTCAATTCTTGATATCATAACGCTTTCATTTACCGACTGATCCTCTCTTCCTATATA
>JAJQGF010000056.1 GCA_021200695.1 Lachnospiraceae bacterium | reverse complement strand
GGCGCTTGACTTTCTTGTAGACAATTCCGGCAGCCGTGTAAATCTGGAGGTGGAATTCTATGGAGGATAGCACACGATGAACTGGCAGGTGGTTAAGGAGCTTGTAGAATACGGAAGAAGCCTTGAGGAGCCGTACAATAAAAGATTCCGTTTTACACTCACCACCAACGGAATACTCTTGAATGATGAGATTCTTGAATTTGCAAACAGGGAAATGTCAAACCTGGTGCTGAGCATTGACGGGCGAAAAGAGGTCAATGACATGATGCGTCCCTTCAGGGGAGGTCAGGGAAGCTATGACACGATAGTACCTAAATTTCAAAAGGCAGCTGAGAGCAGAAACCAGACCGACTATTATGTGCGCGGAACCTTTACGCATAATAATCTTGATTTTTCAAAGGATGTGCTTCATCTTGCGGATTTGGGCTTTAAGCAGATATCAGTTGAACCGGTGGTTGCCGCGCCTGAGGATTCATATGCAATAAGACCGGAGGATATTCCTGAGATTAAAGAGGAGTATGACAGACTTGCGGTTGAGATGCTGAAGAGGAATAAGGAGGGCAGGGGCTTCAACTTTTTCCATTTTATGATAGACCTTCAGGGAGGGCCGTGCGTGGCAAAGAGACTGTCGGGCTGCGTCTCTGGGACTGAATATCTTGCCGTTACCCCGTGTGGAGATATCTATCCATGCCACCAATTCGTGGGAAATGAAAAGTTCCTTATGGGCAATGTGTACGACGGAATCCTGAGAGATGATATAAGAGATGAATTTAAATGCTGCAATGTCTATGCAAAGGACAAATGCAGGAAATGCTTTGCAAAGTTTTATTGCAGTGGCGGATGTGCGGCAAATTCATATAATTTCCACGGTAATATTAATGACGCATATGATGTGGGCTGTGAACTTCAGAGAAAACGCATTGAATGCGCGATAATGCTTAAGGCAGCAGAAATGCTGTAAACAAAATACAAATGCAGTAAAGGAATGAGGTAAAAATGAAAAAGAGTAAAGCAATAGTTATTCTGCTCTGTATTCTTCTGGTTCTTGCCGGTATAGCTTATATTGATGTATTCGGTGTAAACGCAGAGGGTGCGGGCAGCGCGTCTGACATAAGTCTTGGTCTTGACCTTGCAGGCGGTGTGAGCATAACCTATCAGGTTGTAGGCGACGAGGAGCCGGATGCCACAGATATGGCGGATACCATAGCAAAGCTTCAGAAAAGGGTAGAAAACTACAGCACTGAGGCTATTGTCTATCAGGAGGGTTCGGACAGAATCAACATTGAGATACCCGGTGTGAGCAATGCAAATGAGATTCTCGAGGAGCTTGGCAGACCGGGTGCACTGTACTTCATCGCGGAGACGGATGAGGACGGCAATGAAAATTATTCTGCGCAGCTGGTGCAGAATGCCGATGGCAGCGTTGGTTATTCATATGTTTTAAATAAAACAATTGAGGAGCTGGAGGCGGACGGTTCAATTGTACTTGTCGGTACGGATGTAGAGGATGCCCGTGCAGGCTCATCTCAGGACAGTATGAACAATACCGAGTTTGTGGTATCTCTTCAGATGACTGAGGAGGGTACACAGAAATTTGCCGAGGCAACCGAAAATGCATATTCAAAGGGTGAAACCATTGCAATTTATTATGACGGCAGCTTTATAAGCGTACCCAGCGTAAATGTAGTAATCACTGATGGAAATGCACAGATTTCACCGATGGAGTCATATGAGGCTGCTGAGAATCTTGCATCGACTATCCGTATAGGAGGGCTTAAGCTTGAGCTTGAAGAGCTGCACTCTAAGGTTGTGGGCGCGCAGCTTGGTGAGGAGGCTATAAATACAAGCCTGAAGGCGGCTGTCGCAGGATTTGTTATTGTCGCATTATTTATGATAATTGTATATTTTATACCGGGGATTGCATCAGTAATTGCATTGTGTGTGTATGTAGCGCTGGTAGTGCTGCTGCTTAACGGTTTTGACATGACGCTTACGCTGTCGGGTATTGCAGGTATTATTCTTTCCATAGGCATGGCAGTTGATGCAAACGTTATCATTTTTGCCCGCATACGTGAGGAGCTGGCATCGGGAATGTCTGTAAAGAGTGCGATAAAGGCAGGCTTTGACAAGGCACTGTCTGCCATCATTGATGGCAATGTTACTACACTTATAGCATCGGTGGTGCTTTTGCTGCTTGGTCCGGGAACGATAAAGGGCTTTGCGCAGACTCTTGCGCTTGGCATAGTTTTGTCTATGTTTACTGCGCTTGGTATAACAAGATGGGTTCTTAACGCTTTTTATGCGTTGGGCTTTAAGGATAAAATGTTGTACGGCATGGCAAAGGAGAGAAAGCCAATCCGTTTCCTTTCAAAGAGGGGAGTGTTCTTTTCGTTATCCGCAGTGCTTGTAATTGCAGGCTTTGTTGTCATGGGAGTTTATGGCGCAAAGGGTGAGGACATGCTTAATTACAGCCTCGAGTTCAAGGGCGGCACGGCAATTACGGTTGAGTTTAATGAGGCATGGAGTCTTCAGGAGCTTACGGACGAGGTAGTGCCAAAGCTTGAGGAGATTACCGGAGGCACAGTGCAGCTTCAGACGGTACAGGGTTCAAATGAAGTTATTTTCAAAACCTCGAGTCTTGACATGGACACAAGACAGGCTCTTGATGACATATTTGAGTCTGATTACGGTGTTGACGCCTCAAAGATTACATCTGAGACCATCAGCTCCACAATCAGCAATGAGATGAAATCGGACACGGTAATCGCGGTAATTGTTGCAATTATATGTATGCTTATATATATCCGTATCCGTTTCAGCGATATCCGCTTCGGTATAAGCAGCATTGTATGTCTTCTGCATGATGTGCTTGTGGTGCTTGCATTCTATGCCGCGGCGAGAGTATCCGTAAGCAATACCTTTATTGCGTGTATGCTTACAATTGTCGGTTACTCCATCAATGCCACAATCGTTATTTTTGACCGTATCAGAGAGAATATGGCAGTTATGGGCAGAAGTGAGGAGCTTGCGGATATTGTAAACAAAAGCATTACACAGACATTGTCGAGAAGTATCTTTACCTCACTGACAACCTTTGTCATGGTGGCGGCGCTTTATATTCTGGGTGTCACAAGCATACGTGATTTTGCGCTTCCTCTTATGGTAGGCATCGTATGCGGAGCATATTCATCGATATGTCTGGCAGGTGCACTCTGGTATACGCTTCGGGTGAAATTTCCAGGCAGGAAAAAAGCAGACAAATAATGGCGGAGAATTTATAAATGAGCGATTATAAGATTAATACAAAATGTGTACAGGCAGGATATACTCCCGGTAACGGAGAGCCTCGTCAAATACCTATAGTACAGTCTACGACCTTTAAATATGATACCAGCGAGGATATGGGAAAGCTTTTTGACCTGGAGGCCTCAGGCTATTTTTATTCAAGGCTTCAGAATCCTACAAATGATTATGTTGCGGCGAAGATTGCAGAGCTTGAGGGAGGCAGTGCAGCTATGCTTACCTCCTCGGGACAGGCGGCTAATTTTATGGCTCTTTTCAACATCTGCGAATGTGGAAGCCATATTGTGGCATCCTCTTCAATTTACGGCGGAACCTTTAATCTTATATCCGTTACACTGAAAAAGATGGGAATAGATGTTACATTTGTTTCTCCCGACTGTGATGAGGAGGAATTGGATGCGGCCTTTAATGAAAATACCAGAGCAGTGTTCGGTGAGACAATCGCAAATCCTGCGCTGACAGTGCTTGACATAGAAAAGTTTGCGAGGGCTGCACATGCACATTCCGTACCGCTTATAGTTGACAACACATTTCCCACACCGATAAACTGCAGACCCATCGAATGGGGTGCTGATATTGTTACGCATTCTACCACAAAGTATATGGACGGACACGGAGCCGCAGTCGGAGGAGCGATTGTTGACTCCGGCAGGTTTGACTGGATGGCACATGCCGATAAATTTCCGGGTCTGTGTACTCCGGACGAATCATATCACGGCATAACATATGCAGAGAAATTTGGAAGAGAGGGTGCATTTATTACAAAATGTACCTCACAGCTCATGAGGGATTTAGGCTGTATACAGTCTCCTCAAAGCGCATTTATTCTTAATCTTGGACTTGAATCCCTGCACGTAAGGATGCCGAGACATGTTGAGAATGGACAGGCGGTTGCAGATTTTTTGGAGAAGCAGCCTGAGGTTGAGTATGTAAATTACCCCGGCCTTGCCGGCAATAAATATTATGAGCTGGCAAAGAAATATCTCCCCAACGGAGGCTGTGGAGTGGTTTCATTTGAGCTTAAGGGAGGAAGAGCTGCAGCGGAGCGGTTTATGAAGAGCCTGAAGCTTGCGGCAATAGAGACACACGTTGCAGATGCAAGAACCTGTTGTCTTAATCCTGCGACATCAACACACCGCCAGATGAATGAAGAACAGCTTAAGGAGGCCGGAGTTCCTGCGGGTCTTGTCAGAATGTCCTGTGGACTTGAGGACAAGGAGGACATTATAGCCGATATCGCTCAGGCATTGAAGGCAATCGGAGAATAGGTCTTTATGAAACGGAAGAACTCATGGAAAAATGGTTTGTTGCCGCTAAACGGGCAGATTTCGATAAGTGGGCCGAAGATTTTAATATAAGTCCGGTGCTTGCAAGAATATTGAGAAACAGAGAGCTTACAGACGAAACGCAGATAGAGCGCTTTTTACACGGAACAATAGACGAGCTTTATTCACCGTGGCTTTTGAAGGATATGGACAGGGCGGCGGATATTATTTTGTCAGCGTTATCCGCAAAAAAGAAGCTGAGAGTCATCGGTGACTATGATGCTGACGGAATATGCTCATCATATATACTTACGGAGGGTCTGAAAATACTTGGTGCTGACGTGGACACTGCTATACCACACCGCATATATGACGGGTATGGTCTAAATGACCAGCTTATTGAGGAAGCGGCAAGGGATGGAGTTGAGCTGATTATCACCTGCGATAACGGAATTGCTGCAGCGCGGCAGATTGGCCTTGCTTCGGATAAGGGAATAGCAGTTATTGTGACAGATCACCATGAGGTTCCGTTTGAAGAGGAGAACGGAGTAAGGAGAGAGCTTCTTCCTCCTGCAGAAGCAGTAGTGGACCCAAAACAGGAGGGCTGCACATATCCCTTTGATGGTATATGCGGCGCGGTGGTTGCATATAAGCTTATGTCTGCGCTGGCAGAGCGTACCGGAAGCGGCGCGCTTGAGCGCGCCATGGACGAGTTCCTACAGTTTGCGGCAATCGCTACCGTATGCGATGTAATGGAGTTGAAGGACGAAAACCGTATTATAGTAAAGGAAGGAATAAAACGCATTCAAAATACTCAAAATGAGGGTATGAAAGCGCTTATAGCTGTGACTGATACAGATGTGTCGAAGCTGTCGGCATATCATCTCGGCTTTGTACTCGGTCCCTGCCTTAATGCGACCGGACGGCTGGACAGCGCAAGCCTTGCGCTGGAGCTTTTTCAGAGCCGCACCCGTGCGGAGGCATGTCTTGCGGCGGGTGAGCTTAAGAGATTGAATGACACACGTAAAGGTCTTACGGCAAAAGGTGTAGAGGAGGCGGAGAAATATATAACAGAGCATCATATGGAGAAATATCCGGTGATGCTGATATATCTGCCAGAGGTGCATGAGAGTATAGCAGGTATTATAGCGGGACGTATAAGGGAGAAATACAATCATCCTGTTTTTGTCCTGACAAAGGGTGAAAATGGTGTAAAGGGTTCAGGCCGTTCCATTGAAGGTTATAATATGTTTGAGCATATGACAAGGCAGAAGCATTATTTTACAAAGTTTGGCGGTCATAAGCTTGCAGCCGGGCTGTCTATGCGCGAGGAGGATATTGAAGCGCTTCAAAAGGCTTTGAACAACGATTGCAATCTGAAAGAGGAGGATTTCATTCCCAGAGTGCATATTGATATAGCAATGCCGCTATACTATGCGGATGAGAGGCTTGCATCAGAGCTGTCACTCCTTGAGCCATATGGAGTGGGCAATCCGAGACCATTATTTGCCCAGAAAAACCTAAGGCTTATCAGGGGCATGAGGATGGGTGCGAACAAAAATTATGCAAGGTTTATGGTGCTCACACCTGAGGGGTATGAGGTGCAGCTGGTATTCTTTGGCGACCTTGATGCTTTTGAAGAATTTCTTGATAACAGGTATGGTAACAGTGCTTCCGAAAGGCTGTATAATGAAAAATGCTCTTATGAAATATCCGTTGTATATCAGCTTGGACTTAATACATATAGGGGCAAAACCGAGGTACAATATATAATGCGGCATTATTGCTAGCAGTTTGTGCTGTAGGAGGCTTTAACTGCTTATTGTTTGGAGGGAGACGCATATGATAGTGACGGTTACATTGAATCCTGCGGTAGATAAAACCTGTGAGGCTGGCAGGATTATGCCGGGTGATGTCAACAGATTACGTTCTGTTTCAAGCGTTGCCGGGGGAAAGGGAATAAATGTTGCGAGGATACTGAGACAGTTCAGGCTTCCATGCGCTGCAATGGGCTTTGTCGGAGGCTACGGCGGAAGCTTTATTGAGGATGCCATGCTTAAGCTTGGGGTAGAGTGCCATTTCACCGGAATAAAGGGCAATACACGTATAAATACCAATATTATCAGCGACGACGGCTATGTTACTGAGCTTCTTGAACCGGGGCCGACGGTTTCAGAAAAAGAGCTCGAAAGCTTTATGAAGGAGTTTGAATGCTGTCTTGAGGGAGGTGGAGAGCTCTTTGTGCTGTCGGGAAGCGCACCGGGGGGACTTCCAAATGATATCTACTGTACGTTGATTGAACGGTGCAGGGCAGAGAAGCGCAGGGTGTTTCTTGATACCTCGGGTGAGCTTCTCAGAGAGGGCATAAAGGCAAGGCCGTATCTTATAAAGCCTAATAAAAAAGAGCTTGAATATATATGTGGGAGAAAGCTTTCTGACAGAGAGGATATTATATATGAGGCGAGAAGGCTTAATGAGGCGGGTATAGAGAAGGTGATAGTTTCACTTGGCAGCGGAGGCCTTTTATATGTAGACAGTGATAAAGTGCTTTTTGAGCCGGCAAGGAAGGTTAAAGCCATGAATACTGTCGGCTGCGGAGACAGTGTTGTGGCATCCTTTGCCATGAGCGTGTCGGCGGGTGAGGATATGGAAACTGCAATAAAAAAGGCTGCGGCGCTTTCTGCTGCGAATGCGACAACCCTTGATGCTGCGGTAATTCCAATGAGTACCTATATTGATATTTTATAATTATAAGTGCATTAGTATGACTATGGCATTTCTTTGTTCCTTGGGTATTCAGAGCGATGTTGGCATCATTTATTAAACCCTGACCGTTAGAGCCAATACCTGCCGCTGCCATAGTGCAATTAATTGCTTCTGTTGCTTTGGCAGTATTTATAATGACACAGTTATTTTCGATAATTATAATATATATGGCGGAAGAATATTTAATTTTCGTCTCAAATAAATTGTTTTACATTCAAAGGTATGTGGCTGTTTTTAGTTTTTCTTGATTTGGTTCAAAATTTTTCTTATATTTTTCTGGGATATAATCTGGTAATCAGTCCTAAAGCCGAATGTATCATGC
>JAJQGF010000300.1 GCA_021200695.1 Lachnospiraceae bacterium | reverse complement strand
AAATATTATGCTTTGTGCATGTACCCTTTGCTTATGCGCCGGTTTTGCACTTACCGCTCCCACAGCCTCTATTTCCGTTCAGGCATCGTCCTCAGAACCGGGCATCTCAACATTACAAGACGAATACGTTTATGTATATAAGGTAATAGACAACAAGCTTTACAAATGCCTGTACAATGCCACTACTGCTACATATATCGGCGATTGGATTTATGTACGCGATTTATAATTTTTGCTGATTTCCTTTAATGTTCAATACATCTAGTTTCTCCTTGATACCCGGATAATAAGAGGCAGCAATGTTTCTTATTATCCGGGTTCACGCATTTTAAATTTTTTACCCTATTTTAAACAGTTTATTGACTTGTCCTGTTTTATCTTTTATAATATTCATTAATTGGAGGAGATAAATATGACACGAATGAATGTACGCGAGCTTGATGTTCTCAATATTCTGTGGAAGCATGATGAGCCCATGACAGCCATCGATATAGTAAATGAGAGAAACGAGCTCACACAGAGCACTGTAACTGCAGTTTTAAGAAAGCTTTTGAAGGCAGGGCTGGTTCAGGTTGAGGGTGTCACCCACAGCGGTAAGGTACTGAGCCGTACCTATCGTCCCACGGAGTCATCCAAGGATGCCATATTAGAGCATTTTACCGAGGATTACCGCAGCTTTACCAATGTTATCTCTGAGTCTAATATCTGCGCCGCAATCCTTAAGTCAAATGACGATAAGGCTAAGACGAGGTCAGAGATAAAGCAGCTTAAGACTATGTTGAAGGATTATGAGAGGGATTTATAAGTACAATGCTGTCAGAACTGATTGCTTTACACCCAATCTATTATTCATTTTCATCTGTACTGATGACAATTATCGCAAGCACATTGCTGCTGATTGTCATCAGTCTTTGTCTTTATTCCGAGCGGCTTATGCTTAATTCAGGCTATAAGCTACTATTGTTATTTCTATTCTTTACCCTGTTTCGTTTTATTATACCTCTTGAGCTCCCTTTTTCAATAAATAGATATTGGTCCAGAGCATTATCACGTATTACATCATTTATAATGCATGAATATATTTATCTTTACAATATTTCCCTATCTGTTTGGGACATTTTTGTAATCGCTTGGTTCGCAGGCTTCATTGTTCAATTAACACGCCTGATAAATGAATATATACGCTGTCGGAGATATTTAACACTTAAAGGTACGGATATCACCGCTGCTGAGCCATACAAGAGTATTCTCGACATGATATGCCGCGAGCGGCGCAAAAACAACAGCTTCAGAATTTACATGCTTGAGGATATCTCAACTCCGATGGTCTATGGCATAATCAGACCTTATATACTTATGCCCACAGACATGCATTTATCACAGGAGGATTTGTACTATACTCTAAGCCATGAGGCCGCGCATCATTTTCACCACGACCTGCTGACAAAGCTTGGCATAAACCTTCTGGGTGCTTTGTATTGGTGGAATCCTCCAATTTATATTCTTAAAAGAAGGGCAAATCTGCTGCTCGAAATGAGAATCGACGATAAGCTCACCAACAATGATAGGGAAACAACGACATCATATTTAAAATGTCTTATTAACATTCTAGAGCTTGCCTCTGAAAGGCCTCCAATCTCTCCCAGCCTTTCCCTCGCCTTTGCCAAGAAGGATAAGTCAGACCTTGAGAAGCGTTTTTTCATGCTATGCAACAGGAGCAAACCTAAAATATACGGTCTAAACCTGCTTCTGACAGTGCTGATTATAGGAATTTACATACTGTCCTATGTATTTATATTGGAGGCATTTTACTATCCTGATGAGATATTGGAGGATGAGGATGGAGTTGAATACTTTCTAACTCTTGACACAACATATCTAATTGAGAATGAAGACGGTACATATGAAGTCTACTTTGACAATCCCGAGATGCCCGACTTTCATCTTGAGACCATCGATTCTTCGGAATACCATGAATACTATAATATATTTACTGTTTATTACCTCGAAAAAGGCAACTTTAAATAAAGCAGTCAGCACTCCACCTTCAGAAGCTGCGCTCTCCCCTTAAGGCGCAGCTCTGCGGAGTCCGCTGGAATAAAAATACAATCGCCCTTTCTAAAGGCTATACATTCTCCTGTTGTCTCCGTATTGTACAAAGCTCCCTCTCCGTCAACGCACAAAAGCACCTGAAATGAATTAATCTCCGCTCTTATCGTGACTGAAGCCGTCTCAGTATTAAGAAGCATTCTCTCCGTCTGGAAATATTTACATCTGCACAGCATTTCCACTGCACACCCCGGTCTGTATTTAAGCACCCTCATTGGCTGTCTCGGCTCTATACTGCTCTCAAGCCTTGCCACATCAAGAGCCTTATCAATATGAAGCTCTCTGGGCTTACCGTTTTTATCAACACGTCCGTAATCATACAGCCTGTAGGTCAGGTTAGAGCTCTCCTGAATCTCAGCTATAAGCGCACCCGCGCCAATCGCATGTACAGTCCCTGCCTCGATAAAAAACACATCATCCTTTTTTATGTTAACCATACGCAGATGCTTCTCCAGCGTCCCCTCCTGAAGACTTCTCCGCAATGTATCCCTGTCCATATTATGCTTAAAGCCGTACACAAGCCTCGCATCCTCAGCCGCATCAAGCACATACCACATTTCTGATTTTCCGAGTGAACCATTCTCATTTAAACGGGCATACTCATCATCAGGATGCACCTGAACGGACAGATTTTTATCCGCATCTATCAGCTTTATCAGAATCGGCAGTTCATTGCCTGATGCCGGGTGCGTTCCCAGATATTCGGGATGCTCTCTTAGCACTCTGGCAAGCGTCCATCCCGCAAACTGCCCGCCCGCAACCATGCTGGGGCCGTCAGGATGCGTAGAGCATTCCCAGGTTTCAGCCAAAGGCTTCTGGGGAAGCTGTTTGCCAAAATCCGTCTTCAGACGCGTTCCTCCCCACAGGTAGTCCTTTCCTACGGGCTTAAGCAGGAAGGGTTTATTTTTCAAGCTCATATTTCTGCTTGTCATGCACATTAATCTCCTTACCAAGCTGCACCTCTATCACCTTAAGCTCAGTTTCAGCTATAATTGTATGTCTGCAGCCTGCCTGCATCGTAATTACATCTCCGGCCTTCACATGCTGCTCCATGCCGTCAACCACAGTCCTGCCCGAGCCGCTTATAACCGTCCAAACCTCGTCCCGGTGCCTATGGCTGTGATAGTTCATACTGTGTCCGGGGTGAAGCGTAACCTTTATCGTCATGCTGTCCTCCTCTATATCAAGCACGCGAAAGCTTCCCCACGATTTATCGGCAAACATTACCTGCCCCTCTAATTTGTCTACAAATGGCTTTATATAGCTCGACTGCTCCTTGTCTGATACAAGAATACCTTCAGGGCTTGCGGATACCACTACATCCTTTAAACCCATGCAGAGCACAGGCACATCCAATTCATTTACAACATGTACATTCTCACACTTATCATTAAGGGTTGCATCTCCTATACAATTTTCCTCCATGGCCTCGGTCAGTGTGTTCCAGGTGCCAAGATCCTTCCATTGTCCTGAAAATCTCAGTGCCTTTATATCGCTTTCCTTTTCAACTACTGCATAATCAAAGCTAATCTTAGTAAGAGCCTCATATTTTCCATAAAGGTCATCATAATCTGTGAAATCAATCATCTCATGCGCTTTATCAAGAACATACTTAAGCTTATATGCAAACACTCCTCCGTTCCACAGCGCACCCTGTCTGATGTAGCCGTCAGCAGTCTCTGCATCAGGCTTTTCCTTAAATTCCCTGACGCGGCTAAGCTCATCATTGCTTTCAGGTATAATATACCCGTACTTCTCGCTCGGATAGGTCGGCTCAATTCCCATAAGCAGCAGCCTTGCCTCTCCCTCCTCTGCGAGCTCTCCCAGCCTCTTAACTGCCTCAAAATAATCCTTATTTACATATGGGTCAACAGGGCATACCACGACCGACTCATCCTCAGAAACTCCCTGAACATCGTGCAGGTACGAGGTTGCAAGCATGATGGCAGGATATGTATCCCTCCTGCATGGCTCAACGCATATTCCTACCTCCTCGCCAAGCTGCTTTTGCAGGGATGATACCTGAGATTTAGATGTTGCAACGGTGATATTGGCTTCAGAATCGACAGACCTTATCTGTCCGTATACTCTCTGAACCATAGACTCATATTTTCCATCCTCGCCCCTGAAAATCTGTATAAACTGCTTTGAACGAATGTCATTTGACAATGGCCAGAGACGCTTGCCGCTTCCGCCTGACAGTAAAATAATATTCATGATAAAATTCCTCTCCTATATAATCTCAATCTTTAATTTTATAATAATCCACTACCTTTTTTACCGCACAAATAACATCCTCCACATCCTTATCCGTCATTGAATAATATAGAGGAAGGCTCATAGACTCGTTATAATACTTCTCTGCATTAGGACAGCTTCCCTTTACATATCCGAGCTTTTCATAATATGAATGCATATAAACCGGCAGATAATGAACCTGAGGACATACATTTTCCGCAGTCATCGCATCGAAAAACTGCCTTCTGTCACAGCTTAGCCTTTCTGTATTCAGACACAGAATATAGAGATGTCTGGTGGTATCTGACTCCGGAATTTCTTTCTGCACTATTATCTCAGGAATATTGGAAAATGCCTCGTCGTACATCTGAACAATCTGATGTCTGCGTCCTGAAAACCTGTCCAGCTTCCCAAGCTGACTTATAAGCAGCGCCGCCTGTATATCAGTCATGCGGTAATTATATCCCAGCTCCACCTGCTCATTATACCATCCGGCATCAGAGGGATGTACCATCTCATCCTGATGTCTGGTAATTCCGTGTGAACGCAGTCTTAAAAGCCTGCGGTAGGTTTTCTCATCATTTGTGGTTACGGCGCCTCCCTCACCGGCTGTAACAGTTTTTACCGGATGGAAGCTGAAGCAGGTCATATCCGCTATGCTCCCCACAGGCTGCCCCCTGTACTTTGTTCCTATTGCATGAGCTGCGTCTTCAATGAATATCAGACCGTACTCCCTACATATTGCGCGTATTTCATCAGACTCAACTGCCTGCCCTGTAAAATCAACTGCAATTACTCCCTTTGTTTTGGGTGTAATAAGGCTCCTGATTGAAGCAGGCTCTATATTATAGGTATCATGTCTTATGTCAGCAAATACCGGCTTTGCGCCACAGTAAAGCACACAGTTTGAGGAGGCAGCAAATGTAATAGAGCTTACTATTACTTCATCACCTTCTCCAAAGCCTGCTGCCATTGCGGCAATATGAAGCGCTGCTGTTCCGCTTGAAACCGCAACGGCATATTTTGCACCCGTGACCTCACAAAGCTTATTTTCAAGCTCATTTATTTTAGGTCCACAGGTGAGGTAATCACTTTTTAGGGTATCAACAACCGCCTCTATATCATCCTGCTCTATACACTGTCTCCCATAAGAGATTGCTTTGTCCCGCGCCGGCTTTCCGCCAAATATTGCAAGCTTTTCCATACACAAACCTCCGTTTTTAATTATTTTTGTCTGATATAATCATACTTCCCCATGCAAAAAACAGCATTGTTATGCTTAATGATGCTGTACCCCATGCATATTCAAGCAGACCAAATATCGCAGGGATAATCACAAAAAGCTGTGCCGCCATGCTCTGCGTGATTTTCTTTCGCTTCATGCGGATAAAGCCGGCTGCGATACTCCATACAATCAATACAGCAAACATTATCATCACAGGGATTCCGAAATCCGTGCCATACTGTAGATAAATATTATGCGCATGCCCAATCCAATAAATGGGTGTGAGCTGAAAGCCCTGCTCTTCGTATGGATGTCCTGTCATATTCAGATTACTTATATAATATGAATAAATATTTTTCCTTACAAGAAGGCTGTCCATGCCCTCCTCAACCGTTAAAACTGCCGGCACCTCTTCGGAAGCAGCAGCTGTCTCCTCTGACTCCTCCGCTTCAATTTCCTCCAATTCCACGGAGTCAGCTTCGGCAGCATCCGCCTTTATCATAAACGGCGAATGCTCTAATATATTCCAGATACTATCCGTTATTCTTCCGATTGCCGTATCAAAAAGCTCGTCCAGGTCTGTATATTTGGGTGAGTCCCACTCATCCCATGAATGTACCTTGTCCTCACTCCACTCTCCCCAGAACCATACCGGATGATGAAATACCGGGGGCAGATAGCGTGTTGCCGAAAAGCACACCGGAAAGGCAATCACCGCACATAGCACAAGCATAAGACCGTTTCTGATAAGATGACTTTTTAACTGCACTCTTTTCATCCATACAAGAAACAGCAGACATAAAATTATTGCAACCAGCCATCCGGTACGCCCTATCGCCATAAAAAGGTACGATAAGGCTGCCCCCAGAACGGCACAATAAAACAGCTTAAGCCACAGCGGCCTTTTTTCTGCAACGGTATGTACAATTTTTATAAGTGACGCAGCCAGAACATAGAGATAAAAAAGCGCGTTAAGATTTGAATTGTTATGTATCCCCACATATCTGTCCATGTCATATGGTCTGAATATACAGCAAAAGCCCTGAAAAAGTATAAATGCCAAAATTATACCCTCCAGGCCTCCGTGCAGCAGCTCATGCTTCTCCTCCTCCGTGAAATCCGTCAGATAAAAGCAGCCAAACATAATAAGATAGCACAAAGGCCAGATATAGCTGCTCCTTGAGAAAATCATCCAAAGCAGCATGCAGAGCCATATTGCGGCAAAGCCTTTATTAACCTCAGGATATTTTTTTTCAACAAATACGTCCGTCACCGTATGAAGCAATATAACTCCCCAAAGAATTATATCCGCTATTATCACAAACCAATCGTTTAGAAACGGACGATTGTCCATACCCCATATAAATGCAGCCGCGCCCCCGGCTATGCTTACGACAAGCCATAACAAATAGAGGAATTTCCTCCTTCGAAATTCCTCTATCCTGTAATGCGACATAATGACAACTGCCATTACAATCCCCATGCTGTCCCTGAAGGTCTCAGAAAGGCCGTCAAGCCCTGAGCAGGTCTTTGTCCGCTGGTCTATAATGCAGAACATTAAAAAGCATAGAACATATAGTATTCTTTTATATGAAAAAGAAAATACCCTTTTTATCGATAACATTAAGCCACACCTATTTTTCCAAGTCTACGTTTTTAAGAAGCTCTTTAATTTCATCAACAGAAAGCCATTCAGTATTATTTCCCGATGAATATGAAAAGCCCTCGGGAACCTTTTTGCCCGTAGGAGTTGCTCTGCGGCTCTCACTCCAGACCATCTGCGGATATACTATGAAATGCCTGTCATATTCATAGGTATTAAGTGAATCCTCAACGGTAATCATTATCTCATGCAGCTTCTCGCCCTCTCGAATACCTATCTCCGGCATATTGCAGCCCGGAAGCATTGCCTGGGCAAGGTCTGTAACCTTAAACGATGGTATTTTGGAGATAAAGGTTTCTCCTCCCTTTGATTCCTCCAATGCCTTAATGACCAGCTCGACACCCTGCTTCAGACTTATCCAGAAACGCGTCATCCTGTAATCTGTTATCGGAAGCTCAGTCCCTCCGTTTTTGATTATATT
>JAJQGF010000283.1 GCA_021200695.1 Lachnospiraceae bacterium | reverse complement strand
CGGTATATTCAAATTCACCATCCTCGTTGAGAATAATCTTAAAATCAGTAATCACATTGTCGCCGTTTTTCTCAACCATTTCAATAAGCTTAAATATGGTGGAATTAAGCTCGGCATTTTTCTGGCTTCCTGACTCGTATACATCCTCAATTTTTACTGAATATGCGAGCTCATTATATGCAAGAAGATTTCCGTTTCGGTCAAAAATATTACCTCTTGAGCTTGAAACATCCCTTGTTTTTTCAATCTCCAGCATAAAATCATCAAGATATTCCTCACCATGCACTATCTGTAAATCAAAACAGTTATAGATAAGGATTCCGCCGAGCGCCACAAATATGAGTGCAAGAAGCGTAAGCCTGCTGGTAATTATACTGATTATATAGTCTTTAAAATCATCAAACAAATTTCTGCTCACTCCTTCGCTCGCGCTTCTCAAGCATGCCATTTACCAGAAGAATTATGGGGTAAAGAAAAATAGTTACCAATATCGTATAAAGCGCCTCCGGCAGAATTACGCTTTTAAAATAATACAGAAAATGGAATCTTCCCCTCAGCAGAAACATAAGTATATAACACAAAATACCATAGCTTAAATCACTTGTTATAATAAGCGCAAGCGGAAGCTTGATATCCTCAGGATAAAAAATCCTCGAAAACTTACCGTTTATAAAGCCTATATACATAAGCACTAGTGCGTAAAAGCCAAGAAAATCCCCAAAAAATATATCGCTCAGCAGGCCGCAGAAAAAGCCTATGACGAACCCCTCCTTCTCACCTCTCATAAATCCGAAGGAGGAGGTCAGGATTATCATCAGATTCGGGACAATTCCCACAAAGGTAAATGCGCCGAACACGCTGCACTGTAATATAAAACAGACACCGATAAAAAGTGCCACAACCAGTTTTCTAAGCATTACTCCTCTTCCTCAATCTGCTGCTTAAGGTCGGTAATAACCAGCACCTCGCTTAAATGTTCAAAATCAACCGCCGGAGTGATATAACCGGATTTTGTGATATTATTATTGTCCCTGTTAATTGTATGTATATAACCAATCAGTATATTGGGAAGATATTTGTCGCTTATATTGGAGGTGACAATTTTGTCCCCCTCCGACACCTGATTGCTGCTGTCAACAAGCTGGCTGAAGGAAATAACACCCTCCGACATGAGCTGAAGGTCGCCTGATACAATCAGGTTGTCCTCGGTAGTTATAGTCATTGCGCTAACATTGCTGTTGTCAGAAATAATTGATGTAACTCTCGCCCAATTCGGTCCGGCAGCGGTAATTCTTCCCACCAATCCGCCGCCTGCTATGACATTCATGTCAACATCGATTCCATCGTCGGTTCCCTTGTCTATTATAAACACTGAATACCAATTTCCGGAATCCCTGCTGATTATTCTGGCTCCGATTTTCTCATACTCTCCGTACTGTTCATCAAGTGAAAGCAGCTCGCGCAGCTTGTTAAGCTCATATTTATCCTGCTGTAATATTGTGTTCTCCTCGGTAAGCTGTGCAACCTCCTCCTTCAGGCTTTCGTTCTCGTCAAGAAGCGAGCGGATAGACATAAGCTCGTCAGAGCGGTTTGAAATCCAGCTGCCAATCCTGCCGATTCCCTTTTCAAAGGGGACTACGCAATATCCAACCACCGTATTGAGAGGCCCGTTGAACACATCCGTTCCAAAGGTTACAAGCATCATTACTATACATACAAAGGTTAAAATAAAGAGGAGATATTTACCCGGTAGAGTAAAACACTCCCCTTTTCTTTTTACTACAGGACTCATTTACTCATTCCTTCAATCGTAGAGGTTACTGATTTATAGTTATCATCCTTAATTATCTTGGCAAGCCCAAGGGCGACGCTTGTTATCGGATTCTCAGACACATTTACATTAAGACCCGTTCCAGAGGCAAGCTTTTCTGCAAGATGATTCACCTGCGAGGCGCCTCCCGTAAGATAAATCCCATGTCTGTAGATATCCGCAGCCAGCTCAGGCGGGGTGCGCTCAAGAATAAGCTTTACATTGTCTATAATAGTATTAAAATGCTCTGCAAGGGCTTCATCCACAAGTCTGGTGGGAATTTCCCTCTCCACCGGAAGACCGGTTACAATATCCCTTCCGTATACCAGAGCGCCTTTTTTCTCAGCCTCAAGCTCTCTTAAGGAAATTTTTACCGTCTCGGCAGTTTTCCCGCCTATAACAAGGCTGAACTCCCTTCTGACCGCAGCCTTTATCGCCTCGTCAAATTTAAGCCCGCCGACCTTTATAAGCCTGCTCAGCACAATGCCTCCCAGAGAAAGAATTGAAATCTCGGTAGTGTCATAGCCCACATTGACAACAAGAACTCCCTGTGAATTCTTTACATCTATGTCAAGACCGAGCCCGTCTGCAACGGCCTTATAAACTACCATTATCTTCTTTGCCCTTACGCCTGCCTCCTTTAAAAGGTCATAAAATGCCCTCTGCTCTACATCGGTTATTGCCTTGGGAACCGCAATGAGATAATCTGCAGGCTTAATGCTTCCCTTCTGAAGGTCTCCAATAAAATATTTGATAAGGGTCTCCATGTTGTTTATGTCTGCAATTACGCCGCTTGAGAGCGGATATGAAATGCTGATGTTGTCCGGCGCTTTTTCATACATCTCAAACGCGGAATTACCATAGGCAAAAAGTGTATTTTTGTTTTCTATGGCAATCATATTTTTTTCCACCAGAATGCTGTCATCGCATCTGTTGTATATCTTGATATTGTTGGTACCAAGGTCGATACCGAAAGCGTTGTTAGCCAAAATTACAGCTCCTTTCCAGAGTAAAATTTCTAATGTAGCATTTTCTGAAGTAAAATTTATATATGCTCAAAAAGCTTACCGTCAGTGAGCTCTCTGAAGCTTACATATTTTCTGTCACCGATTATTATATGGTCAAGCAGAGGTATATCTATCTTATACCCTATTTCTATAATGTCTCTCGTCACATTCCAGTCTGCCTCGCTTGGAGTCGGGTCACCGCTTGGATGATTGTGAAGAAGAAGTATATTTACCGCCCTGTTTTTAAGAGCTTCAATAAATATCTCACGTGGCAGGAACAGGGAAGCATTTGCCCCGCCCTCCGAAATTTTTTTCTCGGCTATAATACCGCCCCTGCCGTCAAGGCATGCCAGCATCACACATTCCGTAGTGCGGTGTCTCAGCTCCTCCATAAAATATTCAGCTACAGACGACGCGCTTCTGAAATTAAGACGCTTTTTGGCGCTCATACGGCTTATCCTCATTGAGAATTCCGTCAGACTCTTTAGTTTAACCGCTTTTACAAGACCTATACCCTTTATCTGGGTAAGCTCGTCCAAAGTCAAATCATAAAGCCCAAGCAACCCCTCTCTTGGATATTTTGCAAGTGACAGAACCTTTTCAGCAAGCTCCACTGCACTCTCATCCTTCGTTCCTGTTCTGAGTATAATGGCAAGCAGCTCACTCTCTGTAAGATTTTCAGGACCAAACCTCAAAAACTTTTCATAGGGCATGTCCTGAACCGGATTTTTAGTATCTTTCATGCATCTCCTTCTGCCCTCTCCGAAGCATAGGGAAAAGCCTTAACGGATTAACCTGTCAGTCAGGAACCGTTATCTGATAAATTTATAAACCGTCAGTGCTACCACAACACCAATCACACTGGCTATAGTTATATAAAATTTAAGCCCGAAGGTAAGAACAATAAATCCCATATCCAATTCAATCGGACTGCTGAGTCCGAATGACTGACCGTAATTTAAAAATGTACCATCGAAATATGTTCCGATGAAGCCGCCTATGACAAAGCCTATCAGTATCAGAAGTATAAGAATCCAATTAACCCTTCTCAAAGCCTCACCCTCATCTTTCCTTTTGTATTTCAAAAACATGGCTTGCTGCCATATTCTCCCACAGACCCTTTTATAGTACCACAAAATGAACCCTCTGTACATAAAATTCATAGATTTTATTTTACATATTGCGGCCTTATGATACATATATCGTCAAAAATACCGTCTTAAACACCGGCTATGTCCATATCTGCTGCTTTGGCATCAACAAGCGACTGCAGTGATTTAAGTATTCCGAATCTGGCATGCTGCCATGTCAGTCCACCCTGAAAATAAACCGAATACGGAGGCTTTATCGGTCCGTCAGCGGAAAGCTCTATTGATGAGCCGGACACAAATGCGCCCGCGGCCATTATGACCTTTGAATCATATCCGGGCATATCCCACGGCTCCGGCGTAACATGACTGTCCACCGGCGCAGCCTTCTGAATACCCCTGCAGAATGCAATCACTCCATCCGCATTATTAAATGTAACCGCCTGAATAATGTCATGTCTGCTCTCATCCTTTCCCGGCACGACATCAAAGCCAAGCCCCTCATAAATTCCCGCGGCAAATATCGCGCCCTTTAGAGCGCCGGCAGTCACTGTGGGCGCAAGAAAAAAGCCCTGATAAAAATCCTTGAGGGTTCCGAGCGATGCGCCTACCTCTTTTCCCAGACCCGGAGACGTAAGTCTGTATGCAGCATTTTCCACACAGTCCCTTCTGCCGGCAATATATCCTCCGACAGGCGCCAGCCCGCCCCCGGGATTCTTAATAAGAGAACCGACTACCATATCAGCCCCCACATCTGAGGGCTCTCTCTCCTCAACAAATTCACCGTAACAGTTATCTACCATACAAATAACATCAGGTTTTATATCTTTTATAAATTTAATCAGTTCACCAATCCTGTCTACCGAAAGAGTAGGTCTGGTCTGATATCCCTTAGAACGCTGTATTGTCACAAGGCGCGTCCGCTCTGTTATATTATTTCTTATACCCTCGTAATCAAATCCGCCGTCAGGCAATAAATCGACCTGTCTGTAGCTTATTCCGTATTCCTTAAGCGAGCCTGCCGAAGGCCTTATACCTATAACCTCCTCCAATGTATCATAGGGCTTTCCTACAGGACTTAAAAGCTCGTCCCCCGGACGGAGATTGCTGATAAGCGCAAGTGCAAGCGCATGTGTTCCGCATGTTATCTGCGGCCGCACAAGGGCATCCTCGGTATGAAAAACCCTTGCATAAACCTCCTCAAGAGTATCGCGTCCAATATCATTGTAGCCGTAACCTGTTGTGCCCAAAAGACATGCCTCACTAACACGGCAGTCCTGCATGGCCTTCAGTACCTTAAGCTGATTATATTCTGCTGTTTTGTCAATATCGTCAAAGCGTCCTGCAAGAGAAGCCTCAACCTTCTGCCCGTATCTGTATACCTCCGGACTTATGCCAAGCGAGGCATACATATCAAAATTTAACTGTTCCTTATAATTGTCGTTGTCCATTTACCATTATTCCCTTTTCAATGATTTTATCCAATATAAATTTCAGGATACGATTGCTGTCGTATTCAAACTCATATTTGTTGACCCATATGATATCCCGCTCTCTTCTGAACCATGTCAACTGCCTTTTGGCAAAATGTCTTGTATCACGTTTAATAAGCGCTACAGCCTCGTCAAGTGTGTACTTACCTTCAAAATAATCAAGCAGCTCCTTATAGCCAAGTCCCTGCATCGAAACCATGCTGCGGTTAAGCCCCATCTCCCTGAGCGCCTTCACCTCATTGACAAGTCCCCTGTCCAGCATTTCGTCTACCCTGTTATCTATGCGGCTGTATAGAAGCTCTCTTTTATCGTTAAGGACAAAATAACAGGAATTATATGCGCTTTCCTTTTGCCTCTCCCTCTCATTGTGGACAGATATTTTTTCTCCAGTCTGTCTGTAAAATTCAAGCGCCCTTATTGTACGCTTAATATTGTTTTCATGTATCTTCTCCGCAGCCTCGGGGTCAGCCTTCTCAAGCATGGCATGAAGAAAATGCGCTCCTCTTTCAGCAGCAATATTCTCCAGTTCATCTCTGTATCCGCTGTCTGTCTCCTCCGCAAAGCTTATATCCCTAAGTATTGCCTGAATGTAAAAGCCTGTCCCCCCTGTGAGAATGGGTATATGTCCCCTGCCGTATATTTCTTTGATATACTCCTCACATTTTCTTTTAAAAAAAGCGACACTGAACTCCTCCCACGGTTCAAGCACATCAATCATATGATGCCTTATTCCATGCATTTCACCAGGACTTATCTTTGCAGAGCCTATATCCATATGCCTGTATACCTGCATTGAATCAGCAGAAATTATCTCACCGCCTATAGTCTCCGCAAGCCTTATGGAGGTCTCGGTCTTCCCGACGGCTGTAGGACCTGCAAGCACAATAAGGGGCTTTTCGTTTTCCCTACTGTTTATGCCTTTATCATTTTCATAATTAAAATCATTAAAATTATCTGCCATTAAATACTATACTATCCTTTTAAATTTCTTCTCCATTTCTGTTTTGCTCATAACTATTATGGTCGGTCTTCCGTGAGGGCAGTTATACGGATTATCAAGTGTAAGCAGCTCGTCTATCAGCTTCCCGGCCTCCTGAATACTCAGCCTGTTATTGCCCTTTACCGCCGCCTTGCAGGACATGGAGGCAATTTTTTCCTCAATAACCTTGAAGCTTCCCCTGCCCGGCATTTCACATAATTCGTCAAGCACTGACAGAAAAAGCTCTTTTTCGCTGCACCCATATAAATCCACAGGAACGCTTCTGAGCGTATATTCGCTTCCGCCGAAGCTCTCAACCTCAAAGCCGAGAGAGCTGAATACATCCTGATATTGCCTAAACACGTTTTCCTCCTGTGCGGTCAGCGTCACAACTATAGGAGGCATAAGTGCCTGTGAAAGTATTTCCTTCTCCCTGAAGCGCTTCATAAATCTCTCGTATTTTACCTTCTCATGTGCTGCATGCTGGTCTATTATAAACAGCTTATCTTCAAACTGTACCAGCCAATATGTGTCAAATACCTGTCCTATTATATTATACCCCGAACGGTTTGAGGCAGTTATCAGCCTCTCCTCAAAGAGCGTCATCTGCTCTGTGGTGTCCGGGACGGCAGCGTCATTTTGAGTCTGAGGCGCATTATCGGCTTCGTCCTTCCAGGGCTCACTTGCCTCAACAAAAAAATTTGCCTCTTCTGAATTTTTCTCCTCAGAAACATTTTTTTTCTCAAAAAATGACGGTTCATTCGTCAAATCCTCATTTTTTTCGTCGTCCTCCCCGCCAAGCACACGGCTCCAGACCGGTTTTTGCAGGAAATCCTGCTTTTTAGGCATTTCAGACATATACATGCTTTCTTCTCTTACACGGTAGGCTTTGCTTCTGTTGTGCTCAAATATCTCAGGTATGCGCTCAAGCTCCCTACTGCGCTTAAACTCATTTTCCTCCTTCGCCCTCTCCTTATCGCTTGTAAGAATATTGTCCGGAAGCATTTCATGGCTTTTAAGCGCCGTTTTTATAATTTCCGA
The DNA here is from genome assembly GCA_021200695.1 of Lachnospiraceae bacterium. Taxonomy (GTDB): domain Bacteria; phylum Bacillota; class Clostridia; order Lachnospirales; family Lachnospiraceae; genus Acetatifactor. The sequence continues at coordinate 309 of JAJQGF010000283.1, read as the reverse complement.
CACGGTCGTCATAAACCATGCGACATCTGAAAAACGCACATCCATTTTTGTCGGATGCACGTTTACATCCACCTTTTCTCTATCCATGGCTATATGCAGCACACACATTGGAAATTTATGCTGCATGAGGTATTCCTTGTAGCCCTCCTCTATTGCCTTAGCAACAACCGGGCTTTTTATAAAACGACCGTTAATATAATATATCTCAAAATTCCTGTTTGAGCGCACTATGACAGGCTTTCCCAGATAGCCCTCAACTGAGATTCCGTCTTTTTGCGCCTGAATCGGAATAACTGAGGCCGCTATTTC
>JAJQGF010000157.1 GCA_021200695.1 Lachnospiraceae bacterium | reverse complement strand
CTCTTTCAATATATCGTTCAGTGTAAGCTCGCCAATTCCCAGCTCCTCTGCAAGCTCTTTTTTATTTTTAATTCTTCTTTCAAGCATCGCTGCTGAGCTGTTTACAGCTTCAGTCGAGGCAGTCCTGACCTCCTCCGCATCGAAAACGGCTCCTCCCATTGCCGCGGCAAGTGCCTTGCCCATTGCGGTGTTTGTATTTCTCACCTGAATTTTGTGCGGTCTTTCGCGCTTTGAAATTCCGCCAGTGCCTCCGTTCTGTGCCGTCTGCGCTCTCCTGTCAGATGATTTATCCGCGGCAGCCTTTTTCTGTGCTGCCTTTATATCCTGCATGCTCATTCCAAGCCTGTCGAGAAGCTGCATTGCGGCATCGTAGCTCTCCGGATGTACGCTGGTAGCGTCAAGAGGATTCTCTCCATCCTGTATTCTCATAAAGCCTGCGCACTGTTCATATGCCTTTGGACCCAGCTTTGCTACCTTTAGAAGCTGTTTTCTGTTTGTAAAGCGTCCGTTTGCCTCTCTATATTCTACTATGTTCTTTGCAATAGTCTTGTTGATGCCTGACACATACTCAAGCAGCGACACGGATGCGGTATTAAGGTCCACTCCGACTTTATTTACGCTGTCTTCAACTACTGCATTCAGGGCTTCGCTCAGCTTTTTCTGATTCATATCATGCTGATACTGTCCCACTCCTATGGATTTGGGGTCTATTTTTACCAGCTCTGCCAATGGGTCCTGAAGTCTTCTCGCTATTGATGCAGCGCTTCTCTGCCCCACATCAAAATTGGGAAATTCCTCCGTTGCAAGCTTGCTCGCAGAATATACTGAGGCGCCTGCCTCATTGACTATAACATACTGTATCGGCCTGTCCAATTCCTTTATCAGCTCGACTATAATCTGCTCAGACTCTCTTGAAGCGGTACCGTTTCCTACCGAAATCAAGTCGACATTGTACCTGCTTATCAGTCTTTTTAGCTCTGCCTTCGATTCCTCCACCCTGTTCTGCGGCGCGGTGGGATATATAACTCTGGTGTCAAGCACCTTTCCGGTGGCATCCACTACAGCGAGCTTACAGCCGGTGCGGAACGCAGGGTCCCATCCAAGCACTACCTTTCCCGCAATGGGCGGCGCCATAAGAAGCTGCTCAAGGTTTTTTCCAAACACATTTATTGCGCCGTCCTCAGCCTTTTCGGTCAAATCGTTTCTTATTTCGCGTTCAATGGCAGGCGCAATCAGGCGCTCATAGCTGTCCGCTGCTGCCTCCCTGATAATTGGCGCGGTGTATTCATTATCACAGGTGATGGTTTTCTTCTCCAGAAACATAATAATACGCTCCACGGGCGCAGTTATTTTCACATTCAGCACCTTTTCAGCCTCACCGCGGTTAAGCGCAAGTATTCTGTGTCCTGCAATCTTTTTAACCGGCTCTTCAAAATTGTAATACATTTCATAGACGCTCTGTGCCTTTTCATCCTTTGCAGAGCTTATGACAACGCCCTCCTCAATAGTGGCGTTTCTGATATAAAGTCTGTAATCGGCATTATCGGAAATCTCCTCGGCAATTATATCCTTTGCACCCTGAATCGCCTCCTTCACGGTAGCAACTCCCTTCTCCTCGGAAATATATTCCGAAGCAGCCTCCTCTATCGGTGCATCCGCATTCTGCGCCTTTATATATTCTGCAAGTCCATCAAGTCCTTTTTCCTTTGCAACGCTTGCTCTTGTCTTTCTTTTGGGGCGGTACGGACGATACAAATCATCAACCAGAACCATTGTCTCTGCGGCAAGTATTCGCGCCCTTAATTCCTCATCAAGCTTTCCCTGTTCTTCTATACTCTTTAAAACCTGTTGCTTCTTATCATCAAGATTGCGCAGATATGTAAGTCTTTCGTCAAGATTTCTCAGCTGCTCGTCATTTAGCGCGCCCGTTGCCTCCTTCCGGTATCTTGATATAAAGGGAATTGTATTCCCCTCGTCAATAAGCTTTACCGCGGCCTCCACCTGCCACCTTTCAACCTTAAGCTCATCTCTGATAATCTGAATTATGTCCATTTTTTCCTCCACACTGCACAATTAATTCCGGGTATCTTTTTCACAAAGTATCGAGAGCATTATAGCATTACCTTTTTTCACAGGCAAGGTTAAAAACTTACGAAATATTTATGAAATATTTCTGAAAAAAAATTTTATACTCTATCATTTAAAAATAATTTATAGTATACTTGACACAGAAAAATAATTAAACTTGTATAAGGAGGCACATATGGGCAGAGCAGGAGGAGGCGGCGGACGCAGCTCAGGCGGCGGGCACAGCAGCTCACGCAGCGGCGGCGGACATCACGTTAGCAGTGGAGGAAGCAGCCGTGCCGGAAGCGGCGGGTATCGCGGCGGCAGCAGTTATAGAAGCAGCGGAGGCGGATATCGCGGCGGCTTTGGAGGACCGGGGCTTCCACCGCATGGCGGACCGGGAATGCCGCCTCCTCCAAGACGTACGCACTACGTACCCGTAAGCAGAGGCGGATATCGGCGCCGCAGCTCCATGTTTACATTAATTCTGATGGTGCTGGTAATCTTCTGGATGGTAATCATGTTCGGCGGTGTTTCATTTATCAATACGATTACCGGTACAGCCAGAGGGATGAACATCTCTGAAAAAAACACTATTGTCAGAGAGAAGCTTGACACGGGCAACGCTTACATTAATGATTGCATAATCGATGAGCTTGGATGGTTTGACAATACTTCAAAAACGGCAGCTGAGCTTAAGAGCTTCTGGGAGAAAACAGGTGTACAGCCATATATTATTCTGAAGGCCTACGATTCCTCTCTGACCGGCGACAGCGAAAAGGAAGAGTGGACTACCAATTATTATGATGAGAATTTTACCGCTGAGAATATTTTCCTTTATGTATATTTTGCAGAGGAAAATACGGACAATGATGTAGGATATATGTGCTATGCGAACGGCATGCAGACCTCCTCCGTCATGGATTCCGAGGCAGTTGAAATTTTCTGGAATTACATCGACCGATACTGGTACACCGACATGTCCACAGACGATGTGTTTGTTAATGCTTTTTCTGGCACGGCGGACACTATTATGCATGTGTCCACAAACGGCTGGGATGTTTTAAAATGGGTATTTATTGTAATTGCAATTATTGCAGCCGGAGCTGTTGTAATTATTCTGGTAAACAAGCGTAACCAGAGGAAAAAGGAGGAGGCTGCCGAGGCACAGAAAATACTTGAGACACCGATTAACGATATCGCAGACGACAAGCTTGAAAACAAGTATCTGTAGTATACGGTATTTTATAGGTCAGCTTACCTCCTGTAAAAATTTAAAGCATTTTCAATTATAAGAAAGAAAGGATGGCAAAAAATGGGTTTAGTTGAAACATTGGGAAGAATCCCTAAGATTTTGGAGGCAAATATCAATGCGCTTTTGGACAAATGCGAGGATCCCGCAAAGATGATTGACCAGCTTCTGGTTGATTATAAGCGTGACCTTGTCGATGTGAAGCGCGATACCGCCGCAGTTATGGCCGATGTGAAGGTGGCTGAGAAGAGGCTTCAGGAATGCGACGAGGACATCGCAAGAAAGCAGAAGGCCGCTGAAAACGCACTGAAGAGCGGCAACGAGGCTGATGCGCGTACGCTTCTTGCCGCTAAGCAGAGCCTTGAGGAGACAAGGGCAAGTCTGCTTCAGAATCTGTCTGTTGCGCAGAAAAATGCAGACCTGATGCGCGAGGGCTACAACAAGCTCGTTCGCAATATAGAAGAGCTTGAGCAGCGCAAGGACGCTGCAAAGGCCAAGATTTCAATGGCTAAGGCTCAGGAACAGATTAATCAGACAGTAGCAAAAGCAGGCAGCACCGTAAACATGGATGCGTTTAATAAATACGAGCAAAAGGCTGAGCGTATACTTGCAGAGGCAAACGCAAGCGCAGAATTAGACTCCGAGGTTCAGTCTGTAAGCAATCTGACTGAGAAATATACAAACAGCGCCAATTCGGCGTCAGTTGACGAAGAACTCGCGGCATTAAAGGCAAAGCTGGGAATGCAGTAAGCTTTATTTAAATATATGGCACAGAGGCAGGCAGGGCTTGGTACCTGCCTGTTTTAACGAACGTAATCTCCGGAGATGTAATATGAAGCAGTTAAATTTAAAAGAACTGATTGATACGGCAGATGAAATCTGCATAGAGCTTACAAATGCAAATGTTGGAAATGCAGCCGCGTCCGATATGAGTCTTAAGGAACAGCTGCATTATGAGCTTTTAAAATTTGCCGTATATCTGGCAGACGCCGACGGCATTATTGAACAGCATGAAATTTCCATGATTCGTGAGTGTCTTGATATTGCGGTGGATTCAGACAGTCTGTATGCTTTAAAGAAAAAGGAGGGCATAGGCACAGCCTTCGCCGGTGCGGTTCCGGGTGTTTTAAAATATGCTGTGCTTGCAGATGCCGGTAAAAAAATAAATCCTGATTTTTACAAGGGTCAGCGGTCAATGATTTTTTATGATTCCTTCAGGCTGTTCGGGCAGACCATTTTGTCCATACAGCGCCATGAGGCAGATGCGGCAACAATGTCACGTTTTACAGCCTTTGTCGAGCAGATGGAAGGCTTTATAAAAAGCTTTGGGGTATGGTATACCGCGGGCCAGAAGCAATATTGTCCGCTCATGCCTGAAATCTCCGACCCCGAAACGCAGCAGGAGAAGGAAGAAAAGCTGGAAAAGCTGCTTGATGAATTAAATTCGCTCACAGGACTTTCAGGGGTTAAGCATCAGGTGAACCGCCTTGTCAATCTGACCCGCGTACAAAAAATGCGTGAAGCGCAGGGGCTGAAGCGTTCCGAGGTTTCAAAGCATATGGTGTTCTATGGCAATCCGGGAACCGGAAAGACTACTGTCGCACGCATGCTCGCGGAAATATATAAGTATCTGGGTATTTTGTCTAAGGGCCATCTGGTGGAGGTAGACCGCTCAGGATTGGTAAGGGGATACATCGGACAGACCGCCACAAGGGTTCAGGAGGTCGTCGAGGAAGCTATGGGCGGTATACTTTTTATAGACGAGGCATATACTCTGACAGTTAATAAGGGAGAGGGTGACTTCGGCCAAGAGGCAGTGGATACACTCTTGAAGGCAATGGAGGATTACAGGGATGATTTCATTGTAATTGTTGCAGGATATACAGAGCTGATGGAAAGGTTTCTCTCCTCCAATCCGGGTCTCAAATCCGGGTCTCAAATCCAGGTTCAGCAATTTTATAGCCTTTGAGGATTACACTGCCGGGGAGCTTATGGCAATTCTGCAGAGTATGCTCAGGGAAAGGGAGTATAAGCTCTCCGAAGCTGCCGGGACAAAGGCATTAGAACTGCTGACTGAGCTCACCGCCCACAAGCCTGAGAATTTCGCCAATGCGAGGGATGTCCGCAATCTTATGGAAAACGCCATTGCCAACCATGCCTCCCGTATTGTAACGATTCCAGGCGCACAGGAGGATAAGGAAAAGCTCTCAACAATTGAGCCCGAGGATATAAAAATTTAATTTTATTTTTATCTTATACGGTTTATTTTTCATTTAAAAAATGTTAAAATGAAGTTAACAAAAGAACGTCTTTGTTATAAAGGAGTACCGATATGGATTATTGGAGTAATCAGAACAATGAATATAATAATAACGGTTACGGCAGCTATAACACCTCCGGTTATCCCATGCGCAGCAGAGCGAATGGCTTTGCCATTGCGTCGCTTATTTTGGGAATCGCATCTATTGTAACCTGCTGTTTTGGTTTATTTTCCATTCCACTCGGTGCGCTGAGTATTCTTTTTGCAGTGCTTTCCAGAAAAAACAGAACAGGCATGCCCGGTATGAGCATTGCCGGCATAGTTACCTCTGTCTTTGGAATGCTGCTTGGCGGTTTTATACTTTTTTATGCTTTTGAGGGTCTGTATAATCCTGATTTCAGGGAAAAATATATTGACCCGATGTATGAAGATGCTTACGGAATGGATTTTGAAGAATTTATGGAAAGATACGGTTATCCCATTGAGTGATTTCAGGAGGTGATTTTATGTCTTATATGAATTCAATAAGCGGCTCTTACAATAATTATATTACATTTCCAAATCAGGAGAATCCTGATTTGGAAACACAAAACAGAACACAGGGAACAGATGCTTCAAGCGGGGAGTGCCAGACATGTAAGAACCGTAAATACAAAGACGGTTCAGATGAAATGGTTTCGTATAAAAGCCCCACACATATCTCACCGGACAATGCAGCGGCGGCAGTTCGCTCGCACGAGCAGGAGCATGTTTCGAACGCATATTCCGAGGCCGCAACCAACAATGGCAAGGTATTGTCCGCAACGGTTCAGATACATATGGGTATATGTCCCGAGTGCGGCCGCTCTTATGTGGAGGGCGGTACTACAAGCACCCAGATTAAATATTACAACGAAGATAACCCTTACCAGAAGGATTTAAAAATAGCCGACTATGATAAATATGTCGGCATGAACACAGATTACGCGGTTTAAACCTGGAGAATGTTTATGAATAAATATAAATCATGTTCTGCCCTGAAAAGTGAGGCAAGAGAGGCTCTTACGGGAAAATACGGCAGCTTTATACTGATGCTGCTGGTTCTTTATTCCGTTATCCTTGCAATCGAAACAGCCATATCAATATTTATATCCGTCCCTGAAGCATTAACCCAAATTTTCGGCGGCGGCACAGGCTCGTCCAATGCCATCGGTACGGTACGGCTGTTACTTCAGGCCTGTCTGACCATATTTGTGGGAATGTTTAAGGCGGGCACCGTGCTTTTCTGCCTCAATGCCCGCTGCGGCAGAAAATCCGGTGTATCGGATTTATTCTATCCATTCCATGATTTCAGAAGAAGCCTTGCCGTCTCAGCTGCTGTTCTGATACCGCAGATAATATTACTTCTGCCCTGCAATATATTGCAGCTTATATACCAAAACACAGGAGAGCTCAACTTCTTAATTGCGGCATTCGTATGCTTTGCCGCAGGTGCATGCTTATATATTCCCATCAGCATTATGCTCTCGATGTCCTTTTATCTGCTGCTTGATTTCCCTCAGTATTCTGCAAGGGAAATACTTGCAATGAGCATAAAGATTACAAAGGGTCATCGCGGAAAGCTTTTCTACATGGAGTTGAGCTTTATACCTGTCCGGCTTCTGGTATTGTTATCCTGTGGAATCGGAATCCTCTGGGCATTTCCCTATATCAGTATGACATATACGGAATTCTATCTGGACCGTATGAAAGCATAACGTATTTTACAGAGCTGAACCGTTATGCTTTTTTAGATATACTAATCTTCTTTAAATATCCGGTTATAAAGGAGTCTATATCTCCGTCCAAAACTGCATCCACATTGCCGGTCTCAATATCAGTCCGATGGTCTTTTACCATTGTATACGGCTGCATTACATATGAGCGTATCTGGCTTCCCCATCCATTATCCTTGACCTCGCCGCGGATATCCGAGAGCTTCTCAACATTTGCCTCCTGCTTTAATATAAAAAGCTTGGCTCTGAGCATCTCCATCGCCTTATCCTTATTCTGGAATTGGCTTCTCTCATTTTGGCACTGTACAACCGTTCCCGTAGGAATATGAGTTATTCTCACCGCAGATGAGGTTTTATTAATATGCTGTCCTCCTGCGCCACTGCTGCGGTATGTGTCAATCCTCAAATCCTTCTCATCAATCTCAAC
>JAJQGF010000103.1 GCA_021200695.1 Lachnospiraceae bacterium | reverse complement strand
TATATGCCCCTCAATGTGGTGAACGCCCACAAGCGGAATTCCCGTCGCAAAGCTTATCGCCTTTGCCTCAGACACACCCACAAGCAGCGCGCCTACAAGTCCGGGACCATAGGTTACGGCAATCGCGTCTATATCCTTAAGTGTGACATTTGCATCAGCAAGCGCCTCCTCTATTACCTGATTAATTTTTTCAATATGCTTTCTCGAGGCAAGCTCAGGAACCACACCTCCGTACAATGTATGCAGTGCGATTTGCGACGAAATTACATTTGAGAGCACCTCTCTGCCATCTTTGACGACAGCAGCCGCAGTTTCATCACACGAGGTTTCTATTCCGAGTATGAGAAGGTCTTTTTGTAATTTTTTGTCTTCTGTATTGTCAATATTGTTATTCATGTCAGACTTCTCTCCAAATTGCGCTGTAAGGCGAAATAATTAATTCCGGCTCTCCTGAGACTCCTGCGCCGCCTCATAGGCATCAGCGGATTCCCAGCCGTATATCCTCCACCGCCTGTTTTCATCACGCCTTAAAAGATAGATAGTATTTATCTGAGTGCTCACTCCGCCCTCAACCATATTATATCCGCACAAAATGCGCGCAAAATAAAAATCATCAGCTGTATAATAATCAACGCTGGTGCTTGCGGCAACGGAGTAGCTGGTTATTGAACGCTTAGCCTCTTTAAAAGCGCTTATATCGCTTTTTAACCTCTCCATATAGGCTTCGGGTTCGTTAGCTTCAAGCAGCTCGTCGTCGTAAAGCGCCCTTACCTTGTATCCAAGCTCTTCAAGCTCTTCATCCGTGCAGGTCTCGCCATAAAAGCATCTCATCACGTCATTGTAATACTTCATAACCTCCTTGACCGTAGCCGGATAATCATTCTCGAGGTCTCTGGCAAGCGTGCTCTGCACAAAGGTCATGCTCGAATCCGAGCGCTGCGTATACGACCTGTTGGAAAGATAGGCATAATATCCTACCATTGCTGCGACAAGACATATTATAATAATTGTCACCTTAGTCGTGGATTTCTTCATATTACCTCATTTTCCCTCATTCCTCTTCAAAATTAAGCTCAATGCTCCTGCCATCCTTTGCCGCAACAGCACGGGGAAAAATCCTCTTAACCTCATCCATATATTGCTCCGGTCTGTTCATTGACGGGCTGTAATGGGTAAGCCAAAGCTGCGGCGCCTGAACCTCTCTGGCAATTTTCGCCGCCTCATACATTGTCATATGCCTGTGCTCCTTAGCCTTAACCAGCTTATCCGGTTCTCCATACATTCCCTCAAGAATAAGAAGGTCAGCGCCCTTTGAATTGCTGATTATGGTGTCAGTGGGTCTTGTGTCCGTACAATATGTAACCTTAAGTCCCTTCCTCGCTGCGCCCAATACCATATCAGGAGTATACTTAACGCCATCCTGTTCTATGCTTTCACCCTTCTGCAGACGCCCCCAGAGCTTAAGGGGGATATTCTGCGCTATTGCCCTGTCCTTATCAAACCTGCCTGTTCTGTCAATCACAAGGCTGTACCCATAGCATAACACATTGTGATTAACCTTGAAAGCATCAATTCTGAAGCCTTCAAAGTAAAATGTCTGTTCGCTGTCCTCTATCTCCATGAACTCAAGCCTGAAGGGAAGCTCGGGGGCGATAGTCCTGAGCGCATTCACCACTCTTGTAAGACCCTTGGGTCCTATTAAAAAAAGCGGCTCAGTGCGCTCGGCATTTCCCATTGTAAGCAAAAGTCCCGGAAGTCCGCTTATGTGGTCAGCATGATAATGAGTAAAACAGATAATGTCTATCGGTTTGGGACTCCAGCCCTTTTCCCTCAGGGCAATCTGAGTCCCCTCACCGCAGTCAATCAATATACTTTTACCATTATAACGCATCATAAGCGAAGTCAGCCATCTGTATGGCAGCGGCATCATTCCGCCCGTTCCGAGCAAGCAAACATCTAACATATATTCCTCATTTCCGCGCGATACCTCCGGCATGCTCTCCGGCTCAGAGCAGTTCATTCTCCTCGCTCTCCTCAGCCGGAATTACAAACGAAGCTGCGATTCTGTCAAAACAGTCCTCGCACAGGTCAAGCTTTCGTCTGATTCCGTCCTTCCTGCTGAAATATCCAAAGACATGTTCAATATTTACACAATCCTCCTTCAGATATCCGCGCTCTGACTGCAGCGTCCTTCCGCAACAGTTGCACACTACAGCCTCAATTTTTCCATTTTTTAACCTTCGCATACTTACCTCTCATTCCGCCGTGTGTTAAAAAGCATTTTTATAAAACGGTTTTATGCCTTAAGTATACAGTAAAAAATTTATTTATTATGTGGTAATTGATGTCTTGGCTGGCATATGCTGCCTTTTCCACATTATCTGTGCATCCTCCACAGGTCTCTCATAAAAATGCGGTCTTATTCCCTCTGAAATAAATCCTGCCTTTTCATATATATGTATGGCGGCGGCATTGCTGACTCTCACCTCAAGGGTAAATTCCTTTATCCCTCGTATGCCTCCGATGCGCAGAGCCTCCTCCACAAGCCTCTGGGCAATCCCGCGTCCCCGGTATTGCTTCGCCACCACAACATTGTTTATAGCGCCCTCATTGCAGATGTCCGTCATTTCCACGCAGCCCGCAACCTTTCCGTCCACCTCTGCGACAAGGCAGACGCTGTAATCTCTTCGGAGCAACTCCTCAAAATCTCTTGCAGACCACGGCATGCTGAAAGCCTCGGCCTCGATTCCGCTTAAGGGGACAATATCCGACGCCTGTAATTCTCTTATTGATAGTCCCATTTCTAATCCCTGTTCTGTGTTGTTTTTTACTGACATTATCTGCTGCCTAAAGCTTCAGAAATTCCTTCTGTTCTGCTCCCGCCTGACCTTTTCTGATATACTCCGGACGGTGCTGCATCGCCGTTACCGTCCTTCCCTGCGCAAAATACAGGCTTCCAAGAACGGCTATGTTGGCTGCACGCTGACGGTTTCTTCCCGCAGGGCTATAGCTGTGCGGCACTCTGAGCGTATCTTCAATAATATCCCTGTATACAGGTGCTCCGTCACCGAGAAGTATAACTTCTCTTCCAAGCTCATTTAGCCTCTCCAGAATATCTCTCACCTCCACCGCACACTGCGCTGTAACGGTGGACAGAAGGAAATCTGTTTTTTCACGCCTGAACTCATAAATACCTGTATAGACCTGATTCCTTCTGGCATCCATCATGGGGCACACCAGCTTGTCTGTCCCCCACATATTATACGCCAGCCCCTCCAGCGTCGGCACCTCAATCAAGGGCTTATCAAGCGCAAGTCCAAGTCCCTTGGCTGTAGCGGCTCCGATGCGAAGTCCGGTAAATGAGCCCGGTCCGGATGCTACTGCGACAGCATCAACCGTATTTAAATCAAGCTCAAGCATATCCCGAAGCTCTGCAAGCATTGGCAGAAGCGTCTGGGAATGTGTCCTTTTATAATCAGTCGTATACTCTGCAAGCAGTATGCCGTCCTCCACAACGGCAACCCCTGCAACAAGCCCCGAGCTGTCAAGACCTATTAATTTCATTTTGCCTTCACACTTTCTTCCATCATACCTCTTCTATTGTAATTCTGCGGTAATCGAAGCCCTTTTCGGGCTCTTTTTCTATAGTAATGCGGCGGTAATGCTGAGGAAGCAGCCCGTCTATCATATCAGCCCACTCCACAAGGCAAAGTCCCTCTCCGTAAAAGCAGTCCTCATATCCGATTTCCTCCATCTCCTCCACCTCTGTTATACGGTACACATCAAAGTGGTAAAAGGGCAGCCTGCCGCTATCATATACCTGAAGTATCGTAAACGTCGGACTGCATACATGTTCTGTAATACCAAGCCCCCTTGCAACCCCTTGTGTAAAAACTGTTTTGCCGACTCCAAGCTCTCCTATAAGCGTATATAGCTGTCCGGGTTCGGCGGCTTCCCCTATTTTCTCTCCCAACGCAAGGGTTTCCCCTGCGCTGTTCGTCTCTATGACCATTTTTTACTGTTCCTCTCTGTCATTTATGCGGTGAACTGCGGTTTGTTGGTGGGTGGCGCTTATTGAATACGTGAGCTTACGATACTGCAAGTGTCTGACTATATTGAATATGTAAGCTGTAATTCCGCTGTCAGAATATTCCGTCTCCGTCAGCCCTTTATCGCAGAGGTTGTATGGTTTAACACAGACACTTGCGTCAGCGTGTCTGTGTTTAACCATACAACCTCACCCCCTTATTTTCACTTTATTCGTAGGCATATGCGTAGATATAACCTCTATAACCAAGGCTTTTTTATCTCCGAGCTGCTGCTTTGGAAAAATAGTCGCGTTCACCTTTGATGTGTACACAATTATGCTTCTTGAGGTAGAAACCGCCTTTAGCATTTCGTCCCATTTCTGTGTGGTGGTGACCTCTCCCTGCGATATTGTTATGCCCTCATCATCAAGGACATAATGCAGCGGCTCTTTAAATACGGGATTGGACAATGCCTGCTGTTTGCTTTTTATGAAAAGCGTCCACGGCAGATATGCCAAAAGTATTATTCCGCCTATAAGGGAAATCCATGTAGAAGTAACAGCTCCTGAAATAATCATTATGGCTCCCAGGACGCTTCCCATCAGACCCGCGGGACTATTATAGGCATGTCTTAAATTATAATCATACAAGTCCCCCGACTCTATTTTGATGTCAAGCTCAACCATAGCAGCCTCCATTTTTCAGCAGTATTATGCTCTGTCGTTTAAGCATGAATAATTTTAATATATTTCCGCTCAAATTGCAAGACACAGTTAAGCAAGCCTTTTTGTTTTCCAGCGCCCTGTACGATACCCTGAATATGATATTGCAAAATTTGCCGCCCAGCCCATAGGCACAGCATACCATATGACCTCTATACCGAACGCGGGAGATGCAAGCTGCGCAACAGATACACGTATTGCAAGGTTTACAAGATTTGCAAGCATATAAATTTTCACATCCCCGCTGCCTCTAAGCTCCCCGTCCGTAACAGATTTAAATCCCAAAAGTGTAAAAAACCAGCCGATAAATTTAAAGTATGAGCTTCCTGCCGCGAATGCCTCCGACGATTCAGAAGCGTCCATAAACAGTGAAACTATGGGACGGCAGAAAAGCTGAGATATAAGCATAAGCGCAATCCCGAAAAACACAATTATACACATGGCGGCTCGATAGCCCTCCTTTATCCTGTCCTCCTCACCTGCCCCCAGATTCTGTGCAGTGAAATTGGACATTGCATTTCCAATCGCAAGCATCGGGACAATACAGAGCGACTCAATGCGCGTTCCCGCTGAAAAGCCGGCAAGAGCCGAAGAACCGAAGCGATTAACGGCAGACTGTGAAAGCAGCATTCCCAGACTTACAATGGACTGCTGTATTATTGACGAAACAGCAAGCTTTGTACCTGTTCGAAGCATTTTCCAGTCAAAAATCCCGCCGCTGCGCTCTCCCCTGTATTCCAAAAGAATTTTCATAAGTAAGACAAATGACATTACAGCCGCTATTCCCTGAGCTATAAGCGTTGCAGCCGCCACTCCCGCCACACCCATATCAAGCACTCTTACCGTAACAATATCAAGAATTACATTTAATGTGGAGGAGAAAACCAACAGCCCCAGAGGAATGCCCGACCTGCCAAGAGCGTTAAAATCCGCCGACAGTATATTGTACATGAACATAAAAGGAAGTCCTGCGGAATATATCTGAAGATATGTTACCGCATCATCAAATATATTATCAGGCGTGTCCAGCGCCTTTAGTATCATGGGATTTAAAAAAAAGCTTGCGGCAGAAAGGGCAATGCTAAGGGCAAAAAATATTATAAGGAAGGTATATACTGCGGTACACATATCATTGTATTTTGCTGCGCCCAGATATTGCCCCGCAAGCACTGACGCGCCCATTCCTCCGCCGATTGCTATCATTATCAGCACTGTGGTGTATGAATATGATGCGCCTACCGCTGCAAGCGCCTCCTCTCCAACATATCTGCCGACAATAACCGAATCCGCCATATTATATAGCTGCTGAAATATATTTCCTATTATTATGGGAAGCGCAAATAAAAATAAAGCTCTTCCGGGTTTTTTGTTTAACAAATCAGATTTTCCAATCATACTGCGGTTATTCTTTAAATAATATTTTTCTTATTTGCTATTATTCCACGTTTTTCAGTTTTTCAGCTTTGCTTCAGAAGTTAATTTGCCTCTTGACATACGCAGAGGTTTATATATAATTAACCTTTGTAGAAGTTCTTCGGGGCAGGGTGCAACTCCCTACTGGCGGTAAAGTCCGCGACCCATGGCGACATGGCTGATTCGGTGAAACTCCGAAACCAACAGTATAGTCTGGATGAAAGAAGAATATCACATGTTTTATTTATGACATGAGATAGCTGCATGGTTTATGCATATGCATTGTACCCCGGAATACATATTTCCGGGGTTTTTTTGTATTGAAAATACATATTCTGCAGCTCGGGGAATTTTCCACATATTTAAATTTTAGGCGCAATGCGCCGGAACCGGAGGAAAATTATATGAACGGACTTTGGAGTAATGTAGTTGAAAACGTAGTATTTGTGCTTGAATTTCTGGCATTGATTGCGGTACTTTTTGTGGCTGCTCTTCTGCTGGAAAAGGCGGCGCAGAAAAAGCGGAAGGTTTCAGAGCCGCTGTTTAGCACAAGAAAAATGACAATGATTGGAATGTTCTCCGCTGTATCTGCAATTCTTATGCTTTTTGAGCTCCCGCTTCCATTTGCACCCAGCTTTTACAAGCTCGATTTCAGTGAGCTTCCCATTCTCATCGGCACCTTTGCATTCGGTCCTATGGCGGGGGTAATGATGGAGTTTGTCAAGATTCTGCTAAAGCTTCTAATCAAGGGGACTTCGACTGCTTTTGTGGGTGATTTTGCAAACTTTGCGGTAGGCTGCAGCTTTATACTGCCTGCATCGGTAATATATGCCTTTGGAAAAAGCAGGAAAAATGCCATAATTGCGTGTATCAGCGGCACACTTATAATGACGGTGTTCGGAACGGCCTTCAATGCCGTTTATCTGCTGCCTGCTTTCTCAAAGCTTTATGGAATGCCGCTTGATTCTATTCTCGCAATGGGCGCAGAGGTTAATCCCCTCGCCTCTGAGAGCAGTATAATAAGCTTTGTTGCGGCATGTGTGGCGCCGCTCAATCTCATAAAGGGTGTGAGCGTATCTGTCGTCACGATGCTGGTATACAAGCCGTTAAGTTCGATTATTAAATCAGGGGGAAGATAAGGGTATTATGCATGGGTTGTGCAAATTACATATTCCAACGCAGACACGCTGACGCAAGTGTCTGCTTATGTAATATGTAATTTGCCGGACATGGCGGCAACATCAGAGTGACGTGAGTGTATACTTATGTAATTTAATTTGCCGGACATGGCGGCAACATCAGAGTGGCATGGGTGGTCTATTTTACCGCTTTTATCTTCATGGTCAGTGAAATTCTTTTTTTTGCAGCGTCTACAGAGAGCACCTGTACCTCTACGATGTCTCCCACGCTCACGGCCTCTAGGGGATGTTTGATGTATTTGTCTGTAATCTGTGATATATGGACAAGTCCGTCCTGATGCACTCCTATATCCACAAACACTCCAAAATCTATAACATTTCTCACCGTACCCTTAAGTATCATCCCGGGCTTTAAATCCTTCATGTCAAGCACATCGATTCTGAGGATGGGCTTAGGCATATCGTCTCTTGGGTCACGTCCCGGTTTTTCAAGCTCGGAA
>JAJQGF010000175.1 GCA_021200695.1 Lachnospiraceae bacterium | reverse complement strand
AGCGCCTATTTTAAATATAAGCTCTCCTGTACTCTCCAAAACAGGCAGCTCATCTCCCGCCCTTGTAAAACAGCTTCCATAGCAATACTGCCAATTATCCTTTACAAAATCCATGTTGAAATTTACCTTAGGATGCTCAAGCCTTGAAGCAAATTTAAGTTTGAGAGTCAATTTATCTCCGGTGCTGAATATATGGCATGGCTTTCCTTCCCCATCATATATGTCGACCCTTGTAAAGTATACCTCCTGACTACCCGCGCGTCTTGCCTCAGGATGAACTCTGTCAGCCAATGAAAGTATTGAATTTTCGCCGCCATCCGTAAGCTTCACCCTGCTCTCATCCGCAAGCCGTGCAATTCTCTCCTCCTCCATGGAATCAAGATAATGAGCCCCGACAAGCTGAGGTATTCCGTCTTCTTTTATAGTACCGTTCTCTATCCATATAAGTCTGTCGCATATATTGTATAACTGTCCCATATCATGCGACACTATGACTATAGTTGTTCCCTGCTCCTTAATTTCTCTAAGTCTTTCAAAGCATTTTTTCTGAAAGCTCACGTCGCCCACAGCAAGGATTTCATCTATAAGAAGCACATCTGCATCTACATTTATTGCAACTGCAAATGCCAGACGCATATACATTCCGGAGGAGTAAGTTCTTACCGGATTATCTATAAACTCTTCAAGCTCCGAAAATCTGATTATATCATCAAGTCTTTCATCTATCTCTTTATTTTTCAATCCAAATATAGAAGCATTAATATATATATTTTCCCTGCCGCTCATATCCGGATGGAAACCTGCGCCCAGCTCAATCAGGCTGGATACCCGTCCGCGGACTTCAATATTTCCGGCATTAGGCTTCAGTATCCTTGTAAGAAGCTTAAGCGTCGTGCTTTTCCCACAGCCATTTTTCCCTATCAGTCCAACAGCCTGTCCCCGTTCAATTTCAAAGCTGATTCCCTTTAGTATGCTGCGGCTCTCATAGGCATTTCTTTTGGCAAAAATTACCCTTTCCTTTAATGTAGTACCCTTGTCCTTATATGCCTTAAAGCTCTTCTCTACATTTCTAACCTCTATTGCGTACTGTTCGTCCATTATAATTCCTCCGCAAAATAATCATCCAGCTTTGCAAAGACCATTTCACCCACAATCAGTATTGCTGCCGCGCAAAACGCTGCCCTGAAAATAATGGTGGCGGTAGGTACCTCCTGCCAATAAAGTATGCTGTGATATGCTTCTATAACATAGGTAAGCGGATTAAGCTTAAAAATCCACACAAGCTTACCGGGCACACTTGAAATCGAATATAATATTGGGGTGAGATATATCCATGCCATAAGCACAACTGTCACAATATGCTCTAAATCCTTAAAAAAAACGGTAATAGATGAGATTAACAGTGTAAAGCCCAACACCAATATATATTCAATCAGCATTACAAGCGGAAGAGAGAACAGTGCTCTGAGGCTTACTCCCACTCCTGATACAAAAAGCACAAGAAATACTATAACAAAACAAAAAAGCATATTTACAAAATTAGCGGTCACGCACGCTATCGGCAGCACCTCTCTGGGAAAATATATTTTCTTAATCATATCTCCCTGATAACGCACACAGCCCGCGCCAATTCTCATTGATGAATCGAAAAAGAGCCACGGAATCATACCCGTAATAATATATACATAAAATTTATCCAAATCACTTCGCACTATTATTGAAAATACTATCGTATAAACAATAATCTGGCACAGCGGATTAATAAAGGTCCACAAAAATCCGAGCACAGAGCCCTTATATTTACCGCGGAGCTCTCTCTGTACCAGGCTCCCAATCATATCCCTGTATGCGTATATTTCCTTAAAACGGCTTCCCATAAATACCTCTCACACTGTATTTTATAGTAAATATCATATCCCGTAGCTGTAAAATATATCTAATTAATAATATCATAATTAAATGAATATCTCAACCAAAATAAAGAGCCCCTACAGGTTCTTAAAACCTCGGGGCTCTTTATGTATTACACTCGCAAATCCATGCCTTCTTTTTACTTACTGCTGTAAAATGCCGGTAGCTTCATCAAATGTATATGTATTACCGTCAATCTCTACAGTTCCCTTCGCCATGGTTCCATAGATAAGGTCAAAATAATATTGACCATCCTCACTCCAGCCTTTAATCATATGTCCGTTTTCATCGTAACGAACCCACTTTCCGGTTCCATCAGAATTTTCAGCCCATTCCCCGGCATCTGACTCCTGATATACATCCTTGCTCACCGCTTTGGCGCCATTCTGTACATTGTCAAGCCAATACCATGCCTCAGAATCAGGGTCATATATTTCCTTGCCCCTGTATGCGCTGTTGTCCGGGTCATATCCCTGACGCACACCATCCTCATACCAATACCATGAGCCGCTGTCTCCGTCCGGCTTATACCAGCCGTTCTCAGGCTCATCAGTTGTATCCGCCGGTGAATGCAGGGTAACAGTCGGAAGCTTAGAGGCATCTCCGCTGATTACAACACCGTTTTCATCAAAGGTATAAGAATTTCCGTTGATTTCCCGTGTCTGATTGTCCACACGCACACCCGTCGTTGTGTCAAAAAATACTGTCACCGTATCTCCGTTGGCATTTACATAACTCCATGCGCCCTTTACCATTTCGCCCGTTATAGGGTCATATCTGTACCAATCGCTTGTTCCATACTTAAGATAAAACGGGGCGTCATCAGTAGCCTTAATCATCTTTCCTTCCCAATCATAACGTACCCATTTCCATGCATAATCAGCAGTTCCATATGCGTCGGCGCCTATACTGTTAAACAAATCCTGGTCTACCGGCTGCGCAACCTCATAATCACCACCCTCGTAGCCGTTTTCCGCTACCGCCATTTTGCCATCATATTTTGCATCAAGCCAATACCATGCGTCTGAATCAGGGTCATAAATCTCTTTTCCTCTGTAATCTGAGTTGTCAAAGCTTACTCCCTGCCTTACATCGTCTTCATACCAATATTTAACCACCTTGCCCCCAAGAGAAGGTGAACGATAGCTCTCTTTATAATACCAGCCCATCTGTGACCAATTACTTGAATCATATGTATTACTTGTTTTAGTATATCCCGCCGTTGCTGCAAGGCTGCGGACAACCGCTGCGGCATCCCCGGTGAGAGTGATAACAGTGCCGTGTCTGTTATCCCTTTCATTTCCTTCCAGGTCATATGTATGTATCTGGTGTATATTCGACTCCAGCCATCCTGTATATTGGTCAAGAGCGCCTGTCGTTGCTATTGAAGCCTTTGCTACCCATATACCCTCACTTCCATAAGCCGTATCTGAGTCGACCGGCACATAGCTTGAAAGTCTGTCCATATACAGGAAATATTCACCCTGATATTTGGTCAGTGAAGGTCCCTCATATCCGGTAACCGCATCATCAGACACCAGCTCCCATGCGGAGGCGTCGCTGCCTTTGCTTAAATCATTTATACGCCAGATTTCATTAGTTACACCATTCTCTTTAATCGATAAATAGTAAAAGCCGTCTTCTTTATAAAGAGAACCGTCAATATGATCCTGCGCAACATCAGAGCGCTCAGTCATGCAGGGAAGATTAATCGGAACTGCATCCTCATATGTTGCAGTAGGCTCAGCCTCAATATTAGTCTTCGCATCCTCTCCCGGAGTAAGGCTCGACACCTTCACCAGATACGGCTGCATAATATCATTCTCCGAGCTGTCGCCGTGCCAGGATGCATAATACCCAAAGCTTGCAATTATGTAAACAGTTCCATCATCATCAACCATGAAATCAGGAGCTACCATGTCCCACGCATCACCGTATTTTTCACTTCCCGGAGGGTCAACGCTAAGTTTAACATTAGTCTTGCTTCCGCTGGCGGGATAAGTCCAATTAACCAAGTCTGTCGAATATCCCATCATTGGAATAAATCTTTCATCGCTTCCCGTTCCGCTTGTAAATCCGGACAGCATCCAAAAATATCCGTCTCTGTAAATAATGCTGGGGTCATGCAGCGTAGAATCGTTGCGTCCCTCCTTATCATTTAAAATCTGGCTGTTGCTTGAATCATCCGGCGTGCCATCAGTATATGCCTCGCAGAGCTCGTAAAAATTTTCACCGTCAGTTGAATAGTATAAGGTGTCTGTAGTATCTTCATCGCTGGTCCAGAATACGCCAAGCATAATCTCATCCGATGATGCGGCATGCACCTCCGTACCGCTCAGACCAAACGCTCCTCCTGCTGCAATTATAACCGTCAACGCGGCGGCTGCCAGCTTTCTGCATCCGGTAGCTTTAATTTTGTTCATGTTGTCCCTCCTTGGATTTTTTACTTTTCTCATTTATTTTAATGCTGCTTAAGACCTAATCTCCACTCCGGTATATTCATAAGTAGTTGTCTTAATTGCTGTATCACTTGAATTATATGTGGTACTTGTAACGGAATATGTTTCTCCCTCCTCAACCTCGGGAATTGTGACCAAATCATAAACCGTGTATGTACTTATCTCTCTGTCAGTAGTGTACACAGTCTCCTTTGTGAGCTCTGAGCCCTGACGCTCATATGCCACACCGCTCAAAACCTTGCTGTCGTCATCGCAGATAAGACTCGTCTTTAAATATGTGGTGCCATTATATTCGTAATAGGTATTCTGCGCATATTGAAGTCTGTTGTCAGAGGAATCATAGTATGTAATCTTTGTAGCATTACCCTTTGAATCATAGCTGTAGCTCAGATATCCGCTAATCACCAGCCCGGTAGCATCTGTTATGGTCTCCTGGTCGAGCTTTCCGCTCTTGTATGTGAAAAGTCTGATTTCCTCTACCTCGTCCTCGTAATCTGTTTTTACCTCCTTGCTTAACAGACCCGTAGTGCTGTCATATGTGCTTGTAATGGTATAATTAGACTTTGTATTGGTATAATTTATATATGAATATGTGCTTACACGATTCTCATCATCATAAGTATAATTTATCTCGCTGATAAGCTTTTTAGCGTTGTTATAGGTTGTCTCAGCAGTCACATTCCCTATATTATCATACTCATATTTGGTATATCCGCTCAGTGAGCCGTTGGTATTGTAATCAGTCTCACGTGTCTTAACCCATACATAGCTTAGCTCTCCTCCCTCATATTCGCCCTGAAGGATTCCTGTTGTCTCGTCAAAATAATAGTCAAGCCCATTTACTCGAACAATGCCCTTTGCCATTGCTCCCGTAGTCAAATCAAAATAATATGTATTTCCATCCTGAGTATCCCAGCCCTTTACCATCTGACCGTCTGAATCATAGCGCACCCACTTGCCGCCGCTTGACTCCTGATATACATCCTTGCTCACCGCTTTGGCGCCATTCTGTACATTGTCAAGCCAATACCATGCATCTGAGTCCGGGTCATATATCTCTTTACCCCTGTATGATGAGTCTTCGCTTACGCCCTGACGCACACCATTCTCATACCAATAATAACTGCCGTCTATTTCCTTCCATCCGTATACGTCGGGCACCTCTCCGTATGAGCCTTCCATTATACCTGTAACATAATTGAAATAATACTCATTGCCTCCGATATTTACATATCCCTTTGCCATTGTTCCGTATATTTCATCAAAATAAAAGGTTCCTGCGTCTGTGGTATCCCAGCCTTTAACCATATGCCCCTCTGAATTATAACGCACCCATTTGCCGGTGCCGTCATCATTCTCGGCCCATTCTCCTGCATCTGATTCCTGATATACATCCTTGTCCACGGTTTTTGCGCCGCCTTGCACATTGTCGAGCCAATACCACGCATCGGAATCAGGGTCATATATTTCCTTTCCGCGGTAATCCGAATTATCGGCATCATATCCCTGAAGAACACCGTTCTCATACCAATAATATTTTCCGTCCGATTCCACCCATCCGTTAAGTACGTCTGCCGAGGACGCTATGGGCATTGCCCCCACAAACAGTATAGCAGACAGCGAAGCTGCTGATGCCTTTAAAAGATATTTGTTCATCCTTTGCCTCTCTTTCATATTTGTGCTGAACTTATCTGTTTAATTTCCTATTGTGTATTATTTTACTACCTGCTGTAAGTCTTAGTCAATAAGCGTGACCGTTTTCATCCGCCCAATTTTTAAATATGCAGATAGCTTTCCCAAAAAAAGAGCGTTTTCATCACGGGAAGCTCTCTTATCCACTCCTCTGAAGCGGCGTCCAGACGTTTATCCACCATCCTGCATATACCTGCCAGTCTGAAAATAATCCTCAGCGTATCTCCTGCGCTCCTCTCAAGCTTATACCCGCCCGCAGGCGTCATTTTGTCAATATATATAACCCTCTTATATCCCAGATATGAAGGATAATTACAGCCGGCCTCCACATAACAGGTTCTATTATCGGGTCGAAGATAACGGATAATTTTGAGCCATACAGGCAAGCGTCTTTCATCTGACAGCCTTTTGACCTCCACTCCGGAAGCCTTTACAGTAGTCCTTTCCGTCTGACATTGCTCAAGCAATTCCTTATGAAGCTCTTCCGGATTCCTGCTAAGGAAAGACTGCGGTCCGTCAAGAAATGCCTCACAGCCATAAAGACTCATGGCTGCGCCCCTGTATTGATATCCCAGGATTTTCTTAATGACCTCACTGATAAGATAATGCTTTAAATGCTTTTTAGTAAGCTGTTCAGGGCATATATCCATGATAGTAATCAGCATATTGCGCATATCATAAAAATTTATATTATCAGCATGCTTTCCCGATGGCGACGGGTGCCAGATGCAGATTCCGTTTAACTGTAATATCTCCCTTCCGCTTCTTACACCGTAATCCTGGTCATCTCTGTGAAGAAACAGAGGCAATGGGAGATTTCCGTCCCTAACCATACCCACAGGAATACATGAATACCACCAGCCGCTGAAATTTGCACCTGCAGCTTCCTCATTCAGGATTATATTCTCACGGCATTTTAAATCCATTCCGTTCCATGGGGCAATCCTGTTACTGCCCTCCATAACCTCATAATACCCGCAAGCCTCTGCCTGAACATGCTTCTGCTCAAGCAAAAGCATTGCGCCTCCCAGAATATTGTCCTGATATTCCTCACGAATCACCTGCAAAAAGGCTTTAGTCCTTACTAATACCTCAGGATAAATCTGTATATCATCGTCCATAAATATTACATGCGTAAAGTCCTTTTCTTTTCTATATATTACTGCCTCCAGCATCCCTCTGGTGAATCCGGCGCTTCCTCCGTAATTTGGATTATAAATAAGATGTATTTTGTCCGAGCCATTTCCGGCGAAGAAATCCTCCTTAAGCGTCCTGCCATTGTCAATCACAAATATTTCCAGGCTGTCAGACATGGCTGTTTCATCTGAAAGCAGGCTCTCAGACATCAGCCTCACATTTCTTATGACATACTCCTCCCTGTGATAAGTACATATACAACACGCAAGCTTCACCCGTCTGCTTTTAACCGCTTCTTCACATTTTCCACTGTACTCATATGCTCCCTCTGATATCTGTACATCCCGCAAGGCATCAATTTTAAGATAACAGCAGGACAGCTCCCCTTCATCTGCGTCCTCCGACCCCTCAGGCTCCACAGACCTCATATGCAATGTGAGCCTTATGTCCTCATCCGAATCAAAGCATATGCTGTCAAGCACACACTCGTTATCACAGTCACCCGCCCTGTCCTTTTTTATGCCTATAAGTGTTGCCTTTCCAATTCCTTTTAAGGCTATCGCAACGCTTATCTCCGACACATAAGTATATTTCTTCCATTTTTTTAGGGAAAACAT
>JAJQGF010000194.1 GCA_021200695.1 Lachnospiraceae bacterium | reverse complement strand
TCGCTAGCAGATGAGTTCAGAAGCAGTATTCATACTTATTTTATACTTGACAATCTTGAGACTCTTAGAAAGAATGGCAGGCTTTCGGGCGTCAAGGCATTGGTGGTGTCTACGCTTAATATCAAGCCTATAATGATGGGCAATAAAGGCGTTATCCAACAGAGAAGCCAGAGCGTGGGAATGAAGAAAGCATTGTCAAAGCTTGCTGATATAGTTAACGAAGAGGTAAAAAACAAAAATGAACGCACATTAATAATTACCCATTGCAATGCGCCTGAGCGCGCAGAGCTTCTCAAAAAATTACTGCTTGAGCGTGCGGAATTTAAGAAGGTTTGCGTTTTGGACACCAGAGGGGTAAGCAGCATGTATGCAAATGACGGAGGAATAATTGTGACTGCTTAACGGAGGAAAACTCAGTGTAAATTCTGATTTTCCTCTATAAGCTTTTTTATATCGTCAACAGCCAGCTCATCCATTAAAACAGAGAGCCTATCAAAAAACTGCTGG
This sequence comes from Lachnospiraceae bacterium, assembly GCA_021200695.1. Lineage (GTDB taxonomy): Bacteria > Bacillota > Clostridia > Lachnospirales > Lachnospiraceae > Acetatifactor. Next base: position 7,343 of record JAJQGF010000194.1, on the reverse strand, counting down.
TATGCGGCAGGCAGCGGATGCTTTTTCATCTCCTCGAGAATATCAAAAATTTCCGCAAATTCAAAGCTGTCAACGTGCTTTTTAATATTCAGCAGAATTCCCGAAAATATCCGGTCGTCAAATTCCTCTGTGTACTCCTGTGGCTGTGTGTCTGACAGCAGGTTGTAATGCCGCAGAACCTCCCCTATTTTAACCAGCTGTGAGCTGTATGAAGTCCTGAAGGCTTCAAAATTGTCGTCTATATAGGAATACTCGCCTTCACACCCCGCCTTTTCCTGCTCCATAGCCATGTTTGAGACGGTGACGGCGCCTATTCCAAGAGTTGTGCTTTTCATTGAGTGTATCTTAATCGTATAATTCTCATAATCTTTTTTGGCAAGCATATTTTCAAGTTCATTCAGATGCTTGCTTCCATATTCATAATTAATTTTGAGTACATTAAGATAATCCTGTATGCTGCCGCCGCAGTTTTTAAGCCCGAGAGATATATCTATATCACTCAGAGTTTTCTGCAGGTAGCTTATCTCTGAGGCCCCGGCGCTGTCGTCCTGTACATCGTCGGTATTTTCGTCATCCAATATAGGTGTAATTGTAATTTTATCGGAGGGAAGATAAAGTACAAGCAGCCGTTCGAGCTGTCGGAGGTTTAAAGGCTTGCCGAGATATTCGTCAAAGCCCTCAGCTATAAGCTGGTCCCTTGAGCCGCGGATTGCATTTGCGGTAAGCACTATTATTTTGCTTTCCCCACCGGCTCTGTAGTAGGGGTCAAGGGCGCGTATCTGCTGCATTGTTTCAATACCATCCAAATCAGGCATCATCTGGTCCATAAAAATTATCGGATAATGCCTGTTTGTGCAGGCATTAATTGCAATGGCGCCGCTCGAGGCTGTGTCAACAGTCAGTCCATAGGAGTTTAACAGTGCTTTGGCAACCATAAGATTTATTTGATTGTCATCTACGAGAAGCACACAGATGTCACGTATTTCAAGCTTGTATGAGCCGGAGGCCTTATCGCTGTGGTTGTCTATCGCGAAATTATACTTCATAGGTGTGCTGTCAATTATTTTTTGGTCAATGGTAACAGTGAAGATAGAGCCCACACCATATTCGCTTTCAATTTCAATGCTGCCGCCCATCAGGTCTATATAGCCCTTTGCAATGGAAAGTCCCAGACCTGAGCCCTCTATTCCGTAGTGGAGCTTGGGGTCGAGGCGTTCAAAGCTCTTAAACAGATTATCTTTATCCTCAGGCCGTATTCCAACACCTGTATCGCTTATTATAAAGGCAAGCTTTACATTATCGCTGTCCAGGGACAAAACCCTTATCTCAAAGGTAACGCTTCCCTGCTTGGTATATTTAACCGCATTATTCAGTACATTGATAAGAACGCCTCGTATGCGTATTTTATCCCCGTAAAGCTGTGAGGGAATATGCTCGTCTGTTTTCATCACAAACGCAAGACCCTTCTGACCCGCCTGCTGTGATATGATTAGAGACACGTCCTCAATAAGGTCTGCAAAAAAATAATTATCGGGAACCAGCTCCATCTTGCCGGACTCAATCTTTGTAATATCAAGTATATCATTTATTATTGCGAGAAGATTGCGCGCGGACAGCTGTATGCCCTCAACATATTCTCTGGTCTGACTGTTTATATTTTCTCTGAGAGTAAGCTCCGTAAATCCAAGAATGGCATTCATTGGAGTTCTAATCTCGTGGGACATGTTTGCAAGAAATGTGGTCTTTGCCTGATTGGCGCTCTTTGCCTCGCTCATTGCCTTTTCAAGTGTTTTTATTGCGTTTATGCGCTCGGACATGTCGGTAACGGTTATAATGTAACCTATAATATCGTGGTAGTCGTCGCGAATCTTGCTTATTGAGAGGCTGCAGTTGAGATTGTTGTAGCGGCAGACAACATCAATATCGTTTCTGCTGCCGTTAAAGCGGAAGACCTTTTCAGGCTCTATGTAAAACAGTGAGTCGATTACTAAATCATCTATATCATTGTCATATTCCGGACTGATAAAAGCGTGTGCAGCGTCATTTATTATTTTAAGCTCATAATTGTGGTCATATACAAGTACCGGGGTAGCCAGAGAGTAGTAGACATAGGTTGACATGTTATCAATGGTTATGCGGTAACGGTTTACCATGGTAATCGCCTTATATATTGGAATCAGGCATATAAACTGTGAAATGACAGCAATGGGAATGACATATATTCCTGCCATCGATAAAATAGTGTCCAGCAGCAGGCTTAAATCAATAACAAATTCTATAAAAAGCAGCTTTCTGGCAAGCACCTGATTGCGTTTGCGGTAAGAGCTCTGCATCATATAGCATATGCTGCAGAATATATTGACGGATATGACTACACAGTACAATATATATGCAATATTCCAGAAGCTCATGTTATAATGATAGGTCATGCCTATTTTGGTAAGCTTATAGGTTACCTGACCGCTGCTAATCACAAAATAACAGAGTGCATATCCCAATATTGTAAATATGGATATGTAGGTATAGATTAGCCTGCTGACATTGCTCAGATAGCATATCAGGAGCTGAAAAACAATCAGGTATGTAAAAGCGCCTAACATTCTGACTGTGTAAAAAGGATAGGCATTTTCGGGAAGGGTCTGGATATTTATTCCCCAATATCCAAAGCTCCAGACGGCGCTGAAAAGACATATCATGGAAAAAAGCCGGTTTTCGGTATATTTATATTTTCCCTTCCGGCAGATTCTAATTGACAGGTATAATGCCATGACATAGCATAAAAATAAAGCGTACGGGAAGATAAGTCCCATAATCAGTCTCCTTCATCGTAATTCTGGTAAAGCGCAAGCTCAATCTTTTCCATAAGCGCAGCCTTGTTAATAGGCTTGGCGAGATAGGCAACCGGCGAGTGCGGGTAAAAATCCTGGACAGCCTTCTGGTCAAGAGAGCCTGACAATATTATAAAAGGTATATTCTTGCGGTTTGCGTTTTGATGTATAATGTTTATAAGGGTCACTCCGTTATAAAGCGGCATCTGGTAGTCAAGCAGAATAAGGTCCGGCGAATGGTTGGTCAGATATTCCAGCGCAAGCTTTGTGGAATTAATCATTATTACATTATATTCATCACACAGCAGGCTGTGAAGCTGCTTAAGGTATACCATATCATCATCTATGGCAAGTATGGTCCGGCGTTCATCCTGCCCGGGATTTTTCCGGTACACTTCCATGATTTTATCAACAAGGTCCTTCTTGCTTACAGGCTTTATGAGATAGCCGTCTATTCCCATGGTAATTGAATTTATCACAGAGTATTTATCACTTTTACCGGTAAGCATGATTACCGGTACATTTATACATTCCTCAACATTGCGGAGAAGCTCAAGCGTTCTGAAGCCGTCGTATACGGGCATCTCTATATCCAGCAATATTATATCCGGCTTCTGCTCACGGGCGCACTGAAGTCCCTGTCTGCCGCCGGTGGCAGTAGTGACGAAGGCTATATCCGACAGCTGAAGCTTTAGGGTTTCAAGAGTCTCAAGGTCATCATCTATTACAAGTATATTAAGCTTTCTTGTATACATAATACTCCTTTCCGGTTCAGTCAATAGTACAAAAAACACCAATTTAAAAATATTATACCATTTTGGGAGAATAATGACCAGATATTTTAAAATTTAATGAAAAATTATTAAATTTAACTAAAAATTTCTGCAAAGCTGAAGCGTTATTTCGGTAAATGCCATATGCAAGCCTTGAAAGAAATGCAAAAATAATGTAACATGTAAGTAAATATAAAGAGATGTGTAAAAGACTGCAGGAACAAATGTGAAGGACATGGCCGCCGGCATACGGCGGTGGGAAGGTAATATGGATAACGGCAGGGTTGAATATATTCTTCGCAAGGCAGCGGGACTATACTGGCTTATAGATATAGGGCAGGCGGGAATGCCATATAAGAAGCCGCTTCCCATGAACGAGGCCGGCGCCCGCATTTTTGCGCTTATGCAAAAGGGCATTGAACATGAGAGAATAGCAGACTTTATATGCAGTGAATACGATGCGGACAAGGAAACTGCACTTGCAGACATAAAGGAGTTTGAGCTACAGCTTAAGTCTGCCGGAATAAATATGCAAAAGCTTTGAAATGGGGACAGATATGAATATACTGCTTATTGGCGGCGCAGGAAGCTTTATAAATAATATTATAATAAAGCTTAATAAAGAGGGACACAGAGTATTTCTGCTTACGGGAAGCAGATATGCCAGACAGCCGTATCAGAAGGTGTTTGAGCGTTATAACTTTCCATATGACAGCTCATGTCTTGATGAGATATTTAAGAGCATCAATCCTGACCTTACCATATTTATGGGGGCTTATGATACCAATTTCAAATGGAGAGACGAGGAGGCCGATGCCGTAAAATTTTCCGCCGGTCTGATGAATATACTTATGGGCTATGCAATGCGGAGCAAGGGAAGATTTATATATCTGTCGGGAGACGAGGTGTACAGCGGACATTACGAAAAGGATATTTCCGAGCTTGAGCCTACAACTCCTGACGGCTACCGCGCAATGGCGCTTGCGCAGGCTGAGGAAATGTGCGAGAGCTACCGCAGGAGCAGAAGGCTTGACGTAGTAATATTGAGACTTGACAAGCTTTATTTTATACCCTCTGACAGCAGAGAGGCAAAGCTGAATATATGCGGAAGAATGTGCCTTGAGGCAGTGAGACACAAGTCGGTCAGCATAAATGAGGGCAGTTCATTTTCTCTGCTTTATGAGACGGATGCCGTGGAATTTATTTACCGTGTGGCGGCATGCAAGTCACATCACGCATCTGTTTATAATATTTCCTCCTCGGACGAGATCTCAGAGAGAGAGCTTGCCGAAATTATTCAGACGGCGATGGGAGAGCCGATAGCAACGGTGGTTGTGGGAGAAGAGACTAAGAGATGTGTTTTGTCGCATACTCTGTATGACAGCGAATTCGGCAATCCCTTTTTCTGCGAGGTGTCTGATATAGTCGGCAAAATAATTGCCGGGATGAAGAAGAATCCACGTGCGTATCTTGATGACGGTGAGGAAAATATTTCTCTGACGAACCGTATATTGAAAAGAGCGGGCTGGCTGGTGCGTGCTGCCGTCCCGTTCGTTGAGAATCTTGTTGCCTTCATACCGTTTTTTATGCTGAACAACAGGGCTGTGGGGAGTGAATATTTTGCAAATCTTGATTTTTATCTGCTCTATGTACTTTTATTTGCCATAGTGTACGGACAGCAGCAGGCTACCTTTTCTGCCGTGCTTGCCGTTGCGGGATATATCTTCCGGCAGACCTATACGAGAAGCGGCTTTGAGCTTATGCTGGATGCAAATACATATGTATGGATAGCGCAGCTTTTTATATTGGGTCTGGTTGTAGGCTATATGAGGGACCAGATATCGAAGCTTAAGGCGGAAAGCAGGGAGGAAAGGGATTTCCTTGCACAGCAGCTTAGTGACATTCAGGATATAAACAGCAGCAATGTGCGAGTTAAGGATGCACTTGAGACCCAGATAGTTAACCAGAATGACAGTGTGGGAAAGATATACAGCATAACCTCTGCGTTGGATAAATACAGTCAGGAGGAGGTGCTGTTCTATGCTGCGGAAATGCTTGGGGAGCTGATAAAAAGCAGGGACGTTGCCATATACACAGTTTCAAACGGTGATTATGCAAGACTTTTCTCCTCTACATCCAGGAAGGCAAGGATGCTTGGGAACTCTATTAAATATACCGCGATGGGAGAGATGTATCAGACGCTTTCGGACAGGAAGGTATTCATAAACCGCAGGATGGATGACAGATATCCGCTTATGGCTAACGCAATTTACGAAAATGACAGAATGCAGATGATTGTTATGGTGTGGGGTATTCCGTGGGAGAGCATGACTCTGGGACAGGCCAATCAGCTTGTGGTAATCAGTGCCCTCATACAAAATGCCGTACTGCGTGCAAACCGATATATGTCCGCACTTGAGGACAAGCGTTATGTGGAGGCATCGCAGCTTCTTGAAACCGAGGCCTTCACTGCACTTCTTAACGCTTATATGAATGCGGAGAAACGAGGGCTGACCGAATGTACCGTGCTGAGGGTTGACGCGGGCTCTGTCTCATATGTTGAGGCGGGGCAAAGTCTGTCGGCTATGCTCAGACAGACAGACTATATAGGAACCCTTAAGGATGGGGGACTTTATGCGCTGCTGGCCAATACCAGCCATGAGGATGCCGGATATGTCATCAGTCGTTTTGCAGCTTCCGGCTTTCCCTGTGAGATAGTGGAGGAATTTGTAGAATGACAGGGGACATATTTGTATTCATCTGTGTTTTGATAATAAATGCCATTATAGTGCTGGGATATATTTTGTGGAATATACTGTGTCTCAGGAGAGAAAACCAAAAGGTGTCCGGCAGTATTGTGGAAAAAAGGCGCGGATTTCCAATAAGGGCGGCGGTAATGCTGTTGTGTCCCGTGGCAGGCCCACTGTTTTTTCTTTTTGCGCAGCTATGGTATAAGGTATTCTTTTCAAAGCCTGTTGACCTTGAGGATGTTGTTTTCAGCAAGGAGCGTGTGCGCACCTTTATACATGCTGAGGAGGAGCGTGAGCGCAATATGGTTCCGCTTGAGGAGGCAATTGAGATAACGGATACCTCTGAGCTCAGAAAGCTTATGATGAATGTGGTTCGCGGAGACATACATAAATCGCTGGCTTCAATAGCGCTTGCATTAAACAGCGCGGATACTGAGACCGCGCATTATGCAGCCTCCGTACTTCAGGATGCATTAAATGACTTTCGCATAAATGTGCAGAAGCAGAGGCAGATTGTGCTTGATGGCGGAGATGACGCGGGTGTATGCTCAGAGCTGCTGATAGAATATATGAATCAGGTGCTTGAACAGCGCGTTTTCAATGATATGGAGCAGAAGACATATGTTGAGATGCTGGATGAAATCTGTGATATCTTTTATGAGAGGGACCGGGAGCATATGACGAGCTCACAGTTTGAGGCAGTCACGCTGCGGCTTCTCGAGGTGGAGGATTACGATAACTGTAGAAAATGGTGTGACAGAGCGGAATATCATTTCCCCAACACACTTGCAACCTACACATGCCAGCTAAAGCTGTATTTTAACAGTGGTCAGAAAAAAAGATTTTTTGAGGTTATAGATGAGCTTAAAAAGTCAGCGGTTGTGGTTGACAGCGAGACTCTTGAGCTTCTGAGAGTGTTCCGTTGAATATAAATGAAGCGGTAAGGGAGGAAATATGGTATCCCGCAGGAATTTTTTCAGCATACTTATAAT
>JAJQGF010000268.1 GCA_021200695.1 Lachnospiraceae bacterium | reverse complement strand
CTTATAGGATTGTCCACCATAGAGTAATATATAACAACCCCAAAAGGCAGCAGAAAAAACAAAAGCACCCCCATAAGGCTTGGCATTATAAACATGCCCGAACGCACCTGCACACGTCTTTTACTTCTTGAAAGCTTTTTATGCGGTTTTGACTGCCCCGGCATTTTAGCGCTGCGCTTTAATGACCTATACTTCTCCACTTTGCACCTCCGGTGTAAAACCGGTATTGCCCTTCACATTTACTGGTTTTCATTAATGTATATCTGTACGCGGCTCTGTATCACTCCCGCAACATCGTCAACGCTTTTCTGACCCTCAAAATATGCCGCCGCTTCCTCAGTAATAATGCTTAAAATTTTGTCGTCAGCGTTTGAGGACGCCGTTGCCTCTGAGATAATATCCAACAGAAGGTCAACCTCCTCCTGCGTACTGTTATGATATGTATATTCCCAGTCATCATAGCCGATGGAGGAGACTCCGCCTTCAGCAATCGGATTGCCTTCAGAGTCAAGCACAAGCTCACCGTTCTCGTCTGTCAGATAGCTCACGTTCAGGGCATCATCAATCATCTCCTGCATATCCGCCTTATTGGAGGGAAAGCCCCATGAAAAAATCTCATCATCTCTGTTCAGGCAGAATTCAATAAACTCCCATGCGCCCTCCTTGTTATCCGATTTTGCAGCTATCGCATAGCCTCCGCTCGTACCAAGCATACATCCAACGCTGCCGTCCGCCGTAGGATATCCTATATATGTGACCGGCGCGTCATACATAGCCTCATAGATTTGAATATCCTGCAATTCGGTCAGGTAAACCGTGTCGAGAAGCACGTTTCCATTCTTAAGCCTGGTGGGAAGCGAATCGTCGTCCCCGCTATAGCTGTATTCATCGGGAAGAGAAGATACAAATTCAAGTATTTTCTTAAACTCATCAGAATCGAAGCTGCATACTCCGGACTCATAATCCACAAAGGTCTTCTGGTTATACTCCATAAGATAATATAGCATTGACTGCTTTGTAATGCCTTCAAACAGCTCAGCATCTGGATTTTCTGCCGAAAGCTCTATTATATCATCAATACCCCAGCCCCTTTCCTCTCCTACATCGGAGGCTCTGCCGACCACCGTCTGTATATTAAAGGTTTTGGGAATATATACAAGAGCCCCGTCATATGTAGCGCCCTCAATTATGTTTTCCAGATAATCCGATTTATCAAGCGTTGAACTCTCTTCAAGATAAAGGTTAAGATCCTCGAACACACCCTTTGCCGCAAGACTGTCAATGTTTATACTTGATATGTCCACAATGTCAGGACAAGCGTCTGTGATAAGGTCATTATTCAGCGCCGTATGCGCATTGCTGATTGAATCCTCCGAATAATCAGTGCTGTCCATGTAATAGTTTATATTCACATGATATTTATCACTCTGCCTGTTAAACGCGACAGCCGATGCAAGCATATCCTGTGTATCGTAAACAGCCCCAATAGTAATCTGTGTCTTCTGCTCAAGCTCCGAGGTCTTTGTCCTGGTAAGCAGCGCTATCTCATTGTCCCCGGTACTCCAATCGTTTATGCACACCAGAAGCCTTCCGTCGTCACATGCTGACATCTGCTGAACGTAATTACCGAATATATCGCTGTCAAGCCATGTAAAAAGCTCAGTTGAAGCCTCAGTCTCCAGACTGTACTCATAAACACTGCTTCCGTCGTTTATAAGGAAATCGCCGTCAATTCCTTTAACTAAGGAAGAGCCTCCGTCAGCTGAGAAATTTGAATAAGTCGCGGTCACACTTTTTGAATCAAAATCAATCTCCTTAAGCACAAATCCCTGAACCGTCGTATCGTACATGCTGGCATAGACCCTGCCGTCCCGGCCTGTACCTGTGGAATAAAAATACGAGCCGGTGTCAAGCTTTCCCTTATAGTTCAAATCGCTGTCAAAAAGAAATATTATTCCGTCCGCAAACAAATAAATCCTGTCCTGCCCGTCAAGTGAGAGACTGCTGAGGTAGTACATGCTCATATCCTCTCCCGAGGCCTCACCTATATCGACCTGTGCCGTCTCATTGTTGTCCGAATCATACTTACACAGTACGTAGTCAATCGAATAGCTTCCCATATTGGAATAATCATATATGTATTCCACTGTAAGAACGCTTCCGTCCGACATCATGCCAAAAAGGCTCACCGATTTACTCGCGGAGGAATCCGAATCATTTTCACATATTACATAGCTGTCAAGCTCGGTTCTGTCTGTTATTGAATATTCATGCAAAGTCTGATACGATGTCATTGTCTCATCATTCCAATCATATGACAGACAATAAATGCTGTCGCCGATAATGCGCGCATTATAAAGGCTCATATCCTCCATGCCTTCAATCTGAATATACTCCGGCACATATGTATATTCAGGAATATCTGCATTTTCCGCTGCCTTTCCCGTTGCGCTGTCCTCTCCTCCGCAGGCTGCGAGCGATATCAGCGCCACCCCCGCCAGAGTAAAGACACACAGCCTTTTTCCCCATTTTTTTAAATAACTCATAAGAAGCTCCTTATTAAGGCCTTAATGCCTATCCATTGTTTTTCTTTTGAAATATAATACCATATATAGTTTCCAAATGCATCTTAATATTTTATGAAGTAATATTTATATGTGTTACATTTATGAAACAATATCTTAACATTATAAACTGTAGCTGTATTAATTTTATAGCAATAAAAAAGAAAGACCCGGTTAAGTCTTTCTTATTCCTTATATTCTCTGTCTTCCTTATCAAAAAAATTGCTGAGCTTTTGCAGACAGGAAATGAGCACCTTCATTTCCTCCTCATTAAGCCCCTTGACTGCAGACCTAATCATTGCCCAATGAAAATCTCTATGGTGAAAAAAAGCCCTTCTGCCTTTTTCAGTAAGTGTGACCAGCACGACTCTCTTGTCCTCTGCGCTGCGCTCTCTTTTGATATATCCTTTTTTCTCAAGGCTGTTCATATTGACGGTAAGGGTTCCCACAGTCACGGAAAGCTGCCTAGCTATGGCAGACATGCTTCCCGGCTCGCCTATACCGATTGCATCGATTATATGCATGTCATTATTAGTTATGTCTTTATATTCCTCTGTTATGACAGCCTTTGCCTCAGTGTCCATAACGCGGTTGAACAAATATACCAAAAGCTCGTTAAGCTTACGGTTGTCTTCCCTGCTCATTTTTACTCCACTTCCGAAGCATCGGAAAATTCCGCTGTCACCAAATCATAACACATGCGCCGCTTGTAAGCCCCGCGCCAAATCCTGACAGCACTATTCTCTGACCCTTTTTAATTTTATTATTTTTATTTAACTCATCAAGAAGCACCGGTATTGCCGCAGAGGACATATTGCCCACATGGTCAAGGTTTACCGGAAACCTTGATATATCCGCCTTTAAATGCTTTGCTATTGCCTCTAATATTCTTATATTAGCCTGATGAAGTATAAATATATCTATATCATCAACATTAAGTGAAGCCTTTTCAAGAGCCCGCTCAATGCATTCCGGCACCTGCCTTGTGGCAAATTTATAAACCTCTCTTCCATCCATGTGAATGAATGTGTCACAGGCTTCCTCCTGCACTTTGCAATCTGCAGACCTGTCATTACAGTAAAGCACCATGCCCTTTGCTCCATTGCTGTCCTGCACTATGCTTACTATTCCGCTGTCTTCATCCTTCGTACCCTCAACATATACTGCGCCTGCACCGTCTCCAAACAACACGCAGGTGGAGCGGTCATTCCAATCGACAAGCTTGGAGAGCACCTCACTCCCTACAACAAGGGCATTTTTGTAAATACCTGCAGTGATATAGGCATATGCCGTGTCAAGGGCAAAAAGGAAGCCGGAGCATGCTGCATTTAAATCAAAGGCAACAGCATTTTGTGCGCCTATAGTGTTCTGCACCTGACATGCGCAGCACGGAAGCAGCAGCTCCGGTGAGCATGTTGCAACAAGAATAAGCTCTACATCCTCCGCAGTCTTTCCGGCGGATTCCAGGGCATTCATACATGCCGCCGATGCCAGAGACGCCACGGTATCCCCTGATGATATTCTTCTTTCCCTGATACCTGTTCTCTCCCTAATCCACTCATCGGAGGTATCAACCATTTTTTCAAGCTCGCTGTTTGTAAGCACACGCTCAGGCAGCGCGCTTCCGGTTCCCTTTATTCTTATAGTCATAGTCTGAATTCCTCCATAATGTCGGAAACATGCTCAAGACGCTTTGCCCTGTAAGCATTGCTTCCGCAGAATAAAAGCCCCTCGTCGCATCTTCCCTCCACAGCATTTATAAGCGCTTCGGTAATGCAGTACGGTGAGGTTTTGGGGTCGCATGTGGTTATACACTGTCTGCAGCCGTTCATAAAGCGCTCGCCGGCTGCTACACGCTCAAGAAATTTATTGTGTATGGCTCTCCCCGGCATTCCAACCGGGCTGGATACAATGACTATGTCCTCCTTAGACGAGTCTATGTATGCCTGCTTATAATTCATATGCGCATCACATTCATAGGTTGTAACAAATCTTGTGGCCATCTGTACGCCACTTGCACCCATTGATAAATAATGCTCCATGTCCTCTCTGGTATAGATGCCCCCGGCTACCACTGTCGGTATATCGGCATTTGCCGTCACATCAAGTATTGCTTTAATTTCCTCGTCATATGCTTCCGGAGTAAGTCTGTCAAGCTCATCACGGTTAAAGCCAAGATGACCTCCAGCAGACGGTCCTTCTATAACCACCATGTCCGGCTTTCTGCCGTGACGCTTCTGCCAATAGCGCATAATAACATTAATCGCCCGTTTGCTTGACACTATCGGTGCAAGCTTTGTACTGCTGTCCTTTGTGTAAGCGGGAAGCTCCATCGGCAGTCCGGCGCCTGATATTATAATATCCACTCCTGCCTTGACCGCAGCCTTAACGTAATCCTCATAACGTCTTGTAACCACCATTATATTGGCGCCTATAATTCCACCGTTTGAGATTTCCTTAGCCTTCTTTATTTCCTCCCCTACAGCCTTAAGGTTACATTCAATGGGATGCCTGCCGAAATCAGCATCCCTGAAGCCTATCTGTGCTGTGGAGATAACGCCTATGCCGCCGCAGGCAGCCACTGCGCCCGCAAGCCCTGAAAGACTTACTCCAACACCCATGCCGCCCTGTACCACAGGCACGGCTACATCCAAATCACCGATTCTCATTTAATCCTCGCATTCATCAGCCTATAGCTAAAATACTCTGAATCTGTCATATCTCTCAGCAGCAATTTCCTCGCCGCTCATTCCGTTATATTTCTCAAGGAATGCCTTTATATGCTCCTTCAAATACTCAGCGATAGCCTCCTCAGTTTGCTCCTCAGCGCCGCCGAATTCGGGAATAATCTCCTCGATAACTCCAAGACGCTTTAAATCCTGGGCAGTTATATTCATGACCTCGCTTGCCTCCTTCGCCCTGCCTGAATCCTTCCACAGAATGGAGGCAAAGCCCTCCGGAGACAGAATTGAATATGTTGCATTCTCAAGCATCCATACTTCATTTCCGACAGCGGTTGCAAGAGCGCCGCCGCTTCCTCCCTCTCCTATGAGTATACACAGAACGGGCACCTTAAGCGCGGACATTTCAAGAAGATTGCGTGCGATTGCCTCTCCCTGACCTCTTTCCTCCGCCTCAATGCCGCAGAACGCGCCGGAGGTATTAACAAAGCTTATGATGGGACGTTTAAACTTTTCTGCCTGCTTCATAAGACGAAGCGCCTTCCTGTATCCCTCGGGAAGAGGCATGCCGAAGTTTCTCATCTGACATTCCTTTATGGTCTTGCCCTTGACATCGGCTATAATAGTCACAGGCTGTCCGTCAAGGTATCCTACCCCGCCCACAATTGCCGGGTCGTCGGCAAAATATCTGTCTCCATGCGCCTCGACAAAATAATCAAAAATATATTTCATATAATCAAGTGCAGAGGGTCTCTCAACCCTTCTGACCGCCTTAACCTTCTCCCACGCAGAACGGGGCTTTTCATTCCATACCTGCTCTTTTAATATTTCACTTATCTCAAAATGAAAATCCTCGCTCTTGTAGTCAGCCCATATATTATTTCTGCTGCACTGATGCGTCTTTACAAGAAAATAAATGGTTTTCTTGAGGTCCTTCCTCAAAACTATGCCATCAATAAAGCCATGCTCCAGAAGAAACTCCGAGGTCTGGAAGCCCTCAGGAAGCTCCTGCCCAATGGTCTGCTTTATTACTCTGGGTCCGGCAAAGCCGATAAGCGCGCCAGGCTCCGCCATAATAATATCTCCCAGCATTGCAAAGCTCGCAGTCACCCCGCCTGTTGTAGGGTCCGTGAGAATTGTGCTGTAAAGCAGCCCTGCATCACCATGCCGCTTTATAGCTGCTGAGGTCTTTGCCATCTGCATAAGCGATATAATACCCTCCTGCATCCTTGCTCCGCCTGAACAGCAGAACAAAAACACCGGCAGCTTCTCCTCTGTTGCGCGTTCTATGGCAGAGGTGACCTTCTCGCCCAGAGCATGTCCCATGCTTGCCATCATAAATCTCGAATCGCACACTCCCAACACGATGCTTTCCCCAAATACCTTGCATTTGCCCACAGTGAAGCCTTCGTTTAAGCCGGTTTTTTCACGGGCGGCAAGCAGCTTATCCTCATATCCCTCATAATTAAGCGGATTGCTTACTAGCATATCTGCAAACCATTCCTCAAATGTGCCGGGGTCAGCTACCATATGAATCCTGTTGCCTGTCTTTACCCTGAAATATCCTTCGCACTCGTAACAGATATATCTTCTCTTGGCAACTCTCTTTTTTCCACAAGCTTACCGCATTTTGGACATTTTATCAGATTAAGCTCTGCCTCAGGCTTTTCCTCAGGCTGTTGGGGAGAATCGCTTTTTTCTCCGGTAATATTATTCTTAAGACGTTCCTCAAGCTTGTTGTACAGATTTGACGGAAGCCGCCTTGTAACACCTTTTTGCCATTTTTTTTCCAATTTAAGCATCTCCTTTAATCACCGACCGCAAATGTAAGCTCTGCCTTTGCCGCAAGCTTCCCGTCAACATATGCCTGTGCCTCTCCTGTACCGATAGGTCCTTTACATTTGCCGATTTTGGTTTCAATCATAAGCACATCTCCGGGAAATACCTTTTTCTTAAATTTAGCCTTGTCGATTCCTACAAAATACGCTGTCTTGCCCTTCCACTCCGGAAGACCTAAAAGCGCTACCGCGCCCACCTGCGCCATAGCCTCAATTATAAGGACTCCGGGCATCACGGGATTTTTTGGAAAATGTCCGGCAAAATAAGGCTCGTTAAAGCTTACGCACTTCTTTCCCACAGCCCTGACGCCGGGTTCAAGCTCCTCTATGGTATCAATGAGGAGAAACGGTGTTCTGTGAGGAATTATATCCATAATTTCCTTTGTAGTGTATACCGACATTACTATATACCTCCATATCTTCTATTCAGTATATTTTTTTACAAGTATACTTGCGTTGTGACCGCCAAAGCCGAGCGAATTTGAAAGCGCATACTCAACGCTCTCCTCGCTGCTCTGTACGCAGTAGTTTAAGTCAAGCTCATCCTCAGATTTTTGCAGTCCTGCCGTTCTGTGGATGAAGCCCTCCTCGAGCTCTTTAACGCATGTGATAAACTCAACTGCGCCGGCAGCACCGAGCAGATGTCCTATCATTGACTTTGTGGAGTTTATCTTCATATCATAAGCATGCTTTCCAAATGCAAGCTTAATTGCTCTGGTCTCGAAGAGGTCATTATGATGAGTACCGGTTCCATGCGCATTGACATAATCCACATCCTCCGGCTTAAGTCCCGCATCT
>JAJQGF010000338.1 GCA_021200695.1 Lachnospiraceae bacterium | reverse complement strand
ATGTAATATCTGGTCATAAGCTCTCTGCAGAAATGAGGAATAAACGGCAACTATCGGCTTCATTCCTCCTGCCGCAAGTCCTGCTGCAAATGTGACTGCATGCTCCTCCGCAATTCCCACGTCAAAAAATCTGTCCGGATACATATTCCGAAAACGCTTAAGCCCTGTTCCATCAGGCATAGCCGCAGTTATTGCTACTATTTTACTGTCCCTCTGCCCCAGCTTGCACATAACGGTCGAAAAAATATCCGTATAGTTTGCCTTAGTGCGGGGATGTGAAGGTATTCCCGTATCTATGTTGAATGGCTCAGCGCCGTGAAACCTTGCAGGATGCCTTTCCGCCGGCCCGTATCCTCTTCCCTTTTGCGTCAGTACATGAATCATTACCGCGCCCTTTACACGCTTTGCCTCATTTATTACTTTTGTAAGACTTTCTATATTATGCCCGTCCACCGGTCCAAGATATGTTATGCCCATATTTTCAAACAGCATACCCGGTATGACAAGCTGTTTAAAGCTGCTCTTTGCCCTCCTGATTCGGTTTACGACATTATCACCGTGCGGAGTACCCTTAAGCGCGTTGTAAACGCCCTCCTTAAGGTCAAGATAGCCTGTTGCGGTTCGGATATTATTAAGATATTTGGACATTCCCCCGACATTCTCAGATATGGACATATTATTATCGTTCAGAACAATAATAAAGTTAGTTTCAAGCTTGGCGGCATTGTTAAGTGCCTCATATGCCATGCCCCCCGTCAGCGAGCCGTCTCCAATCACTGAGACCACCGTATTATTTTCACCCTTGATGTCCCTTGCCATTACAAGCCCCAGGCCCGCGGATATCGAGGTAGAACTGTGTCCGGTATCAAATGCGTCAAAATCACTTTCCTTTCTCTTCGGGAAACCGCTCATGCCATGAAACTGTCTGAGCCTCTCAAAGCCCTCCTTGCGTCCGGTGAGAAGCTTGTGAGTATATGACTGATGCCCTACATCCCAGACAATTTTGTCCTCGGGAAGGTTTAGCGTAAGGTGAAGTGCCATGGTAAGCTCTACAACTCCAAGATTTGAGGCAAGATGACCTCCCGTAACACTGATTTTTTCAATAAGAAACTGTCTAATTTCCTCAGCAAGTCCGCCGTAATTATCTTTTGAAATTTTTTTAATATCATTAGGACTCTCAATCTGTACAAGAAACATAACTAAATCCCCTTGTACGGTATGTCACCTTCTGCGATGTACCAGCATAAGTATCAATTCCCTTAAAAATTCATTCTCCATGTCAAAGCTGTCAAGTATGCGGACCGCCTCCTCCGACATTTTTTCTACGGCCCTATAAGAATTGTCAAGACCATTTACTGTCACATAGGTCTGCTTATTGTTGCTCTCGTCGCTGCCCACAGCCTTTCCCATTTCCATGCTGTCGCCCGTCACATCCAATATATCATCCTGTATCTGAAAAGCAACACCTATATTATAGGCACATCTGCAAATATCATCAACCTGTGCTTTACTGGCTCCCGCAAGTATCGCACCTGCTGCCATGGATGCCTGAATAAGCGCCGCAGTCTTATGCTCATGTATAAACAAAAGCCGCTCTGTTGTCAGAGTTTCGTTCATTTTCTCCGCCTCTACATCAGCAGTCTGCCCTCCAATCATTCCGTATATTCCTGCCTTCCGTGCCATAAATGCGAGCGCCCATGAAATTCTCCTGTAATCCTCCTCACAGTCTGCAAGCTTAAAGGCCTCAAATGCAGTCTCAAACGCATAATTTAAAAGAGCATCCCCCGCAAGAACTCCCATTCCGTCTCCATAGAGTTTCCATGTAGTCTCCCTGCCCCTGCGGTATTCATCATTGTCCATCGCAGGAAGGTCGTCGTGCACCAGAGAATAAGTATGTATCATCTCTATAGCTGCCATAAAGGGCTCAATAAACCTCTCATCGCCGCCAAACATTTTACAGGTTTCCTTCATCAGTATGGGTCTGAGCCTCTTTCCCCCCGCCAAAATGCTGTAATTAAGAGCTTCTATTACCGTTCTCTGATAACCCGTCTCCTCAGGCAGAAAAGACTTTATTATAACCTCAGCCTCCGCTGTCTTATCCTCAAGAAGCCTCCGGAATGCTTTCTCCTCCATATCTATAATTCCTCCAGGGTGCCATTTTCAGAAAGCTTCAGCACCTTTTTTTCAACCTTGTCAATCTGCTCATTGCATTGCCTGAGTATTTCCATTCCACCTGCATAAAGCGCAAATGCCTCTTCAAGGGAGGTATCCTCAGACTCAAGCTTATTTATAGTATCCTCAAGCTTTGCAAAATTATCCTCAAGGCCTGATTTTTCCTTTTTTGCCGCTGCCATACTTTAATCCTTTCATCAATAAACAGCTCATAGAGCTCTCACCTGCTGTACCCTTGCATCAATAACTCCGTCCTTTACGTGTATTGCCAGCAAATCTCCCTCACTTACCTCCGAGACAGAGCGGATATTCCTGCCATCACCGCCCCTGACATATGAAAAACCACTGTTCAGCTTATCTGTAGGTGAAAGTCCCTTAAGTCTTTCTATATATATCGCAAGCCTTTGTCTGCTCAGAAGTATTTTTGTTTTCATGCGCTCATTGATTCTGTCCTCAAGCTGAAGCGCATACTGTTTTTTCTCGCGTATCTGACCGGCAGGGCTTAAAAGCCTGAGCTTCATTGAATAATATGAGCTTTTTTCCCTGACAGCATGAAGCCTTCCGTCCATAGCCTCCGACAATGCCCGCCTGTAATCCTCAATGCATCCGGTTATCTCCCTTATGTCCGTTACTGCAAGCTCTGCTGCCGCTGAAGGTGTCGGAGCCCTCAAATCTGACACATAATCAATTATTGTCGTATCAGTCTCATGTCCGACTGCCGAGATTATCGGGACACTGCAGTCAAATACAGCCTGTGCAACCTCCCTCTCGTTAAAGGCCCACAAATCCTCAATAGAGCCTCCGCCGCGTCCGACTATCATTACATCAACACCAAGCCTCTCAAGCGCATGTATGCCTTTTATAATGCTTGGCGCTGCTAAAGCGCCCTGGACTATTGCCGGATACAAAATTATCTGTACAAAGGGGTTTCTCCTTGAGGCAATTTGTATAATGTCTCTTACCGCCGCACCCGTATCCGCCGTCACCACCCCAAGCGTCCTTATATACTTTGGTATCGGCTGCTTATATTCAGGAGAAAACATACCCAGCTCACTCAGCTCTCTTTTGAGCGCTTCCATCTTTTCATAAAGAAGCCCCGCACCGTCAAGAACAATCTGCTTTGCGTAAAGCTGGTATTTCCCGTCACGCTCATATACATCAACAGTGCCTCCGACCACTACCTGCTGTCCGTCGGCAAGCTTGAAGCTTAGTCCGCTGCGGCTTCCGGCAAACATGACGCAGTTGAGCGCACCCTTGTCATCCTTTAACGTAAAATAAATATGTCCCGAGGAGTGATACTTGCAGTTACTCACTTCGCCCTTAACAAAGAGTGACTGCAGCAGATAATCCTGCGTGAACATATTTTTTATATAGGAATTAAGTTTTGCTACAGTATAAACATTACGAATTTCTATCACCCAGCTTTACAATTTTCGACAGAATTGCATTTACAAAGCCGCCTGAGTTTTCCCTGCCGTATGTCTTTGCAATCCCAACAGCCTCGTCAATGGCTACTCCGATTGGAATATCATCGTCAAAAAGCATCTCATATACCGCAAGCCTGAGCGCCGTGAGCTCAACCTTTCCCATTCGCTTAATATCCCACTTTTCGGTATTGTCATTGACAAGCTTATCTATTTCAGGAAGCTTTTCCTGTATTTTACGATATTTTCCCCTGATGTATTCGGCATCATTTTCACTTATGTCCGCCTCGTCGTCCTCAAAAAACAACTTCTCCTGCTCTTGCATGTCCTCAATGCTGTTAAATTCAATGCGGAACAAAAGCCTGAAAACCTGTTCTCTCAACTCGTGTCTTCCCATTAGTCCTATTTATCCTTTTTAATATTAATACCCGCAATACGAATATTGACATCGCTGCAGTTAAGACCTGTCATATTCTCAATGGCATTTTTGACCTTGTTCTGCACCTGTCCGCAGGTTGCCGGAATATTGTAGCCGTATTCCATTGTGACTGCAAGGTCAACCCTGACATTGCTTCCGATAATATCAACCTTCACTCCCTTAGTGAGTGTCTTCATTCCGACTCTGCTCATAAGCTCATTGGTTATGTTGCCTGCCATAGCACTGACACCCTCAACCTCAGTCGCCGCAAGAGATGCAATCATGGCAACAACATCATCAGCAATCTGAACTGTGCCGACACTTCCGTCATCCTTTAAAACCAAAGTACTTTTATCTGTGTCTCTCTCCATATGAAGAACCTCCCTTTTTGTTGATTATAGCATAGTTAAATACTTTTTGTCACCTTAAATATTAGGGTACAGCCTTTTACATATATCACTGTGAAATCCAGAAGGTCAGCGAAAGCTGGCTGCTGTTGTTTGCATAAGTTATTTCCTTTATATCGCCCGGAATGCAGTTGAATATTTCCTGGGCGTCTATAAGTCTTTCCTTCATTTCCTGAAAGCATTCACCGTCAGCACATTTTACGGTTACGTCATTTTTCCCCTCCGCTATGGCTCTTTCAAAAAGCTCTCTTAGCCTGTCCTCATCATATTCGTAAAACAGAGCGTCCTCCATGACATAGTAATTTGCCGCTGTGGCAGTGCATACCGGAAGCTCGACATATCCCCCGGGCGTATGCGTCCGAAGCAGCTGGCTTGTGGTTACGCACAGGTAATCATAATTTATTGAAGAATTATAATACCATATGCTGTTACTACCGGCATCCTGATATGATGCATCCCCCCATGTTGTATCCACATAATAGTAATCCCCGTCAACCTTAACAAGATTCCACGCATGTGCCTCACCCTCCTCAACTGTTCCCTGCACCAGAGTGCATTCAATTCCCAGCTTAAGAAGAAGATACTGCGTTGCCTTGGCATACCCCAGACACACTGATTTATGGTTTACCAAAACAGAATATATATTCTGATTGTCCTCCGAATCCAAATCATAATCCGTATTCAGCACTATATTCTCATAAACATATTTAACCTTCTCATATTCTGAGCCGTTTTGAGGCGCATTTGCAAGAATATTTTCCGCCGCCGCATTTATCTGCAGCGCCTTCTCTGCTGCCGCAGCCTCGTCACAGTTATATGTTCCTGAAAACCTCACCGACACAATTTTGTCTCCGACAGAATATTTATTATAGCTGTATCCGTCAACATAAAAAATTTCGGGATGGTCTATTATCACACATTGAAATATTGTGTCAATATCGGTCTCGTCAAGCACTCCGCCTACTCCGTCCCATGACAGCCTGACCTCCTTCTCCATTCCGCCAAGCGCTTTTTCTATATCGCGGTACCATATCTTCTGCACCTCGTCAAGGCTGTCATATGCAAAATGCCCTGCCTCCTCCATAAGAAAACCGGCATTTTCCTCTTCAACGGCGCTTTCCTGCGATGTCTCCTCAATACCGCCGCCGTTTTCTGCATCTGCCGTCCGTTCATCGGATGCCGCATCCGCTGCCTCTGCCGATACGTCTGTGTCACAGGATTCGGTATATGCCTCTGATTCTGTCTCCGTCTGATTATATTCATACCACGAAAAATCTGACGGCACTGGAAGACCTCCGCACCCACAGAGCAATGCGGCAATACAGCACCGGCATATGGATAGTTTCAGCTCTTTTTTGAAACTCTCAATCATCAGGCATCTCCGGCTATACTATTCTACTGATTTAATAATTTTAATTTCTTCCGAACTCGGCCAGCACCAGACCCTTGTTTCTGTCAAGTGTCATTCCTATACTCCATGAATTTACAAAAAGGAGCAGTGGATTCCCCTTCATGTCCTTTACCTTCTTCATGTCAGAGGTACCGTTAAGCTTCTCAATATCTACCTCCTCCTTGTTTTCAATCCATCTTATATGCTCATATGGAAGCTTTTCAAGACGAATCTCAACATTATACTCGTTTTCCAGCCTGTACTTAAGTACGTCAAACTGAAGTACGCCCACTACCCCCACTATAATCTCCTCAAGTCCTGTATTAAACTCCTGGAATATCTGTATGGCGCCCTCCTGAGCAATCTGCTCTATTCCTTTTACAAACTGCTTTCTCTTCATTGTATCAACCTGACGCACTCTGGCAAAATGCTCAGGTGCAAACGTCGGAATTCCCTCATACATAAACTTTTCCTTAGGCATACAGAGCGTGTCACCTATAGAGAAAATTCCCGGGTCAAATACGCCGATTATATCTCCTGCATATGCCTCATTAAGGAGCTTTCTCTCATCCGCCATAATCTGCTGCGGCTGGGAAAGCCTCATTACCCTGCCGCCCTGGACATGCCGCACCTCCATGTCAGCGTCAAATTTCCCCGAGCATATTCTCATAAATGCCACTCTGTCTCGATGCGCCTTGTTCATATTTGCCTGAATTTTAAATACAAACGCGCTGAAATCATTTTCAGCCGGCTCAATTATTCCTATATCAGCCCTTCTCGGCAGAGGCGCCGTAGTCATATTAAGAAAATGCTTTAAGAAAATTTCAACGCCAAAATTTGTAAGCGCTGAGCCAAAGCAGACCGGAGTCAGCTTTCCTGCCCTTACCATTTCAAGATTAAATTCAGCGCTTGCCCCGTCCAGAAGCTCTATCTCCTCAAGCAGTCTGTCAGCAGCCTCCGCACCTATCAGTTCTCTGAGGCTGTCCTCATCATTTACGGGGATTTCGGTTGCGGTTCCCTCCCTTGTCCCTTTCTCAGTATTGGAATAAGCTATAACACATTTCTTTTCCCTGTCATAAACTCCCTTAAAGCCCTTGCCTGAACCTATCGGCCAGTTAACAGGACATGTAGCGATACCCAACTCCTTCTCTATATCATCAAGAAGCTCAAAGGTATCATTGGCATCTCTGTCCATCTTATTTATAAAAGTAAAAATCGGTATATTTCTCATTACACAGACCTTGAAAAGCTTTCTGGTCTGCGCCTCAACACCCTTGCCCGCGTCAATGACCATGACTGCCGAATCCGCCGCCATCAGTGTGCGGTATGTGTCCTCCGAAAAGTCCTGATGTCCCGGAGTGTCAAGAATATTTATGCAATAGCCGTCATACTCAAACTGCAGTACGGACGACGTAACCGAGATACCTCTCTCCTTCTCAATCTCCATCCAATCCGACACCGCATGTCTGGCTGTTGCCTTTCCCTTTACGCTTCCCGCCAGATTAATTGCACCTCCGTAGAGCAGAAATTTTTCAGTGAGCGTGGTCTTGCCTGCGTCGGGGTGGGAAATAATGGCAAAGGTCCGGCGTCTGTTTATTTCTTCAGTATAATTACCCAATTTAAACCTCATTTCCGAGGCGAGCTTAAAGCTCCCTCAGTATTTATTTTCAATACATGTCTATAATGCCCTTAAAGCATGCTCTCCGCCTCAAAGTGAGCTTCGACACCAAGATATTTTAGCACAGTTGCAGCTATATCCGCAAAGGTTTTCCGCGTCCCATAATTTACGGGCTTTATCTGCCCACCGTACATAATAAATGGGGTATATTCCCTTGTATGGTCAGTCGTAGCCTTATATGAAGGGTCACAGCCATGGTCCGCCGTTATCATAAGCACATCCCCATCTCTCATTTTGCCCATTATATCAGGAAGTCTTTCATCAAAATATGTGAGAGCTTTGGCATATCCGTCAACATCCCTTCTGTGTCCGTAGAGCATATCATAATCCACAAGATTTACAAAGCACAGACCCTCAAAAGGCCTGTCCATATATTCAAGCGTTCTCTCTATGCCCTCGGCATTCGAGGCTGTGTAAACTGCCTCGGTTATCCCCCTGCCGGCAAAGATATCCTTTATCTTTCCCA
>JAJQGF010000240.1 GCA_021200695.1 Lachnospiraceae bacterium | reverse complement strand
CTGCTTAACCACCTTAAAATTGACATCCGCCTCCAGAAGGGCCATTTTGACTTCCTTAAGCGCTGCCCTTACATCTTCCTCTGTCAAACGCCCCTTGCTTTTTAAATTTCTAAAAACTCTCTGTAATTTATCCGTTAAGCTTTCAAATGCCATCAATTATTCCTCTTACAATTCCTCCATGACCTCCATGGAAAGCTCTCTAATCCGTTTAAGACTGTCACCGCTCTGCGGTCCGTTAGTGAGACTGACTATTTCACCAAGCTTATGCTTTGCTGCTGAAAAGCGCGCCACCAGATGAAGCTTGCTCTCATATCCCAGCAAAATCTTATCACATCTCCTGATTAAATCATGTACTCCCTGCCTGCTTATTCCCTGCTCGGCAGCAATCTCTCCCAGAGACATATCATTAAATACCGCATCTTCATAGACATTTCTCTGATGCTCTGTCAAAAGCTCACCATAAAAGTCATACAACAGGGCCTGTTCAAAAATTTTATCCATCTCTACCCCGCATTCACAATCTGCAAGCATAAATCTAAACACAAAAATTGCACACCTCGGATATAATACAACAGATGCGCAATGGTGTCAAGTATTTTTTCTTTACAAGTATTTGATTTCTGCCATATTCTCTGCATCTTTACATGTTTATATTTTTTCACTGAAAATATTTTTATAGCCTTCTCCGTATATCTCTGAGGCACTGCTTACAATCATAAATGCCTCTCCATCCTCTTCCTTTACTATCTCCTCTGCCCTGTGCAGTAAATTTTTACGCATAACGCACATAATAATTCTTTTATTTTTTCCACTGTAGGCACCGTATCCGTTTATATATGTCACCCCTATTTCAAGCTCATCAAGAATTCTGCCTGCTATATGCTCTGCTCTGTCGCTTATAATATATATAAGCTTCGCACCGTCCCTGCCATATAAAACAAGGTCGAGCACCACAGATATTACAAATACGGAAAGACCTGCATATAAGGCTCTGTCCAATTCCTTAAACGTGAATGCAGAAACAATTACTACAATCACATCCAGCAAAAGCACCAGAAGGCTGGTTTTAAGATGGGGGAATCTGCATCGCAGAGCCTTGACAATAATGTCTGTGCCTCCCGTGGTGCTTCCCGTCTTAAATACAATCCCAAGCCCAACAGCACAGAGCACTCCTCCTGCGATTGCCGCAAGCAATGTGTCTGTCGTTGCCGCACCCAGCTTCTCCAGCATATTTGTAAATACTGATATAAGTCCTGTACAATAAATTGTGCTTACAATAAATTTTATTCCAAATTTCCATATTCCAAGAAGCAGGAGCGGAATATTAAGCAGTAAAAACCAGGTTCCTGTAGATATGCCCGAAATCCTGTTCAATATAATAGAAATGCCGGTAATGCCACCGGGCGCCAGAGAATTAGGGTCAAGGAAAAGGCTGACCGAGACTGAATATATGAGCGCTGCGACAGTTATCTTAAGATATTTTAATATAGCCTTTGGCATAAGCTTCGGACTCCTTAATAAAATAATTTTTATAATATAAGACAAAAAATCCGTATAATCAGTATATACGGATTTTTTGAAAAATATTATAAAAGCATATTCGTTTTGAATTATACGCTTGCCCTCACAAGCTTGGGCATATATCCCTCCTTCTCCAGGGCATTTATAATCTGGTGCTTATGCTCTGTTCCAAATGCCTCAAGAGTTATGCGAAGCTCAACCGCTGCGTTTCTGTTTGTAGATACGAACTGATTATGCTCAAGCTTAATGACATTTCCGTTTACCCCTGCGATAATTCCCGATACACGGCAAAGCTCACCGGGCTTGTCAGGCAGCAGCACCGACACGGTAAATATTCTGTCCCTGAATATAAGCCCCTGCTGAACGACTGATGACATGGTAATGACATCCATATTACCTCCGCTCAGAATGGAGACAATCTTTTTGTCCTTTACATTTAAATGCTTAAGCGCGGCAACAGTAAGAAGTCCGGAATTTTCCACAACCATCTTGTGATTCTCAACCATGTCAAGAAATGCGACCACGAGCTCCTCATCCTCCACTGCTATTATGTCATCCAAATTCTGCTGTAAATATGGGAACAAAAGAGTGCCGGGAGTCTTTACTGCTGTACCATCGGCAATAGTATTTACATTGGGAAGAGTCGTCACCCTGCCCTCCCTCATTGATACCTGCATGCAGTTTGCACCGGCGGGCTCAACACCAATGACTTTTATTTTCGGATTGAGAAGCTTTGCCAGAGTAGACACTCCTGTCGCAAGTCCGCCTCCTCCGATAGGTACAAGAATATAATCCACAAGCGGAAGCTCCTTTACAATTTCCATTGCAATGGTGCCCTGTCCGGTGGCAACCGTCAAATCATCAAAGGGATGTATAAAGGTATAGCCAAATTCCTCAGCAAGCTCATAAGCCTTCGCACACGCCTCATCGTATACATCGCCATGAAGCACTACCTCCGCGCCATAATTTTTGGTGCGGTTAACCTTGATAAGCGGTGTGGTTGTGGGCATCACAATAGTAGCCTTTGCGCCATAGCATTTTGCCGCATATGCAACACCCTGCGCATGATTTCCCGCAGATGCCGTAATCAGCCCCTTAGACCTTTCCTCCTCAGTGAGCGTACTCATCTTATAATATGCGCCTCTGAGCTTATATGCACCGGTAAACTGCATATTTTCAGGCTTTAAGTATATCTTATTGCCCGTATTTTCACTAAAATAATCACTGTACACAAGCTTTGTCTCAAGCGTGACCCTCTTTACCACCTCGCTTGCTTCCTCAAATCTTTTAAGTGTCAGCATTTCATCATCCATTGTTCATTTCCTTTCTTTGGCCTTAAGGTTATAATATATCATTTTCTTCTATATCAAACAAAGCGTCAACAAATTCATCCGAGTCAAATTTCTGCAAATCCTCAATGGTTTCTCCCACACCAATATATTTGACCGGTACCTTTAACTCTGACTGTATGGCTACAGCTATTCCGCCCTTTGCCGTCCCGTCCATTTTAGTGAGCACTATTCCCGTAAGCTCGGCAACCTCTCCAAACTCTCTCGCCTGATTCATGGCATTCTGTCCTGTGGTGCCGTCAAGGACGATAAGGTTTTCCCTGTGTGCATTCGGAAATTCCCTGTCAATAATACGGTTCATTTTCCTGAGCTCCTCCATGAGATTTTTTTTATTGTGGAGTCTCCCTGCCGTATCAATGAGAAGCACATCCACACCTCTCGCCTTAGCAGCATTAACCGCATCATATACAACACTGGCAGGGTCCGCGCCCTCATTTGAGGATATCATTGGCACATCTGCCCTTCTTGCCCACTCTGCAAGCTGCTCCCCTGCCGCCGCTCTGAAGGTATCAGCAGCGGCTATCAGAACCTTTTTGCCATTTTCCTTAAGCTTGCCTGCAAGCTTGCCGACTGTCGTTGTCTTGCCCACTCCGTTTACGCCTATAATCATAATTATAGACTGTCTGTTTTCAAATTCATATGCAGTCTCATCAACTCTCATCTGCTCCTTAATACTGTCAATAAGAAGCTGTTTGCAGTCGGCAGGCTCCTTTATGTGCTTTTCCTTCACCTGCTTTTTAAGTCTGTCAAGGATTTCCGTGGTAGCATTGATGCCAATGTCTCCCATGATAAGGATTTCCTCAAGCTCCTCATAGAAGTCGTCATCAATCTCCGAAAAGCCGCTGAATACCGAATCAATTCCCCTGACGATATTGTTCCTTGTCTTCGAGAGCCCCTCCTTTAGTCTTTTAAAAAAGCCTTTCTTTTCCTCTCCGGGTCCGTCAGCAGAAACGCCCATATTTAATTCTTCATCACTCATCTTTCATTCTCCATTATTACATGTTCAGTCATCAAGCTCGCTGTCAATAAGGTTCACGCTGACAAGGGTGGACACTCCCTTCTCCTGCATTGTAATTCCATACAGTCTGTCAACCTGCTCCATTGTTCCTCTTCTGTGGGTAATAACAATAAATTGGGTATTTTTTGTAAGCTTATGAAGATATTTTGCAAATCTTCCTACATTTGAGTCATCAAGCGCAGCTTCAATCTCATCCAGAAGGCAGAATGGGGACGGCTTGAGATTCTGTATTGCAAACAGCAGGGATATTGCAGTCAATGCCTTCTCTCCTCCGGAAAGCTGCATCATATTCTGAAGCTTCTTTCCCGGCGGCTGGGCTATAATTCTTATTCCTGCCTCAAGGATGTCCTCATCCTCCATAAGCTCCAGAGTACCCTTTCCTCCTCCAAAGAGCTCTTTAAACACCTTGTCAAACTCTTTATTTATCTCCCCGAATTTTTCAGCAAACTGCCTGCGCATTGAGGTATCTAATTCCTCTA
The DNA here is from genome assembly GCA_021200695.1 of Lachnospiraceae bacterium. Classification (GTDB taxonomy): domain Bacteria; phylum Bacillota; class Clostridia; order Lachnospirales; family Lachnospiraceae; genus Acetatifactor. The sequence goes on along the minus strand of JAJQGF010000240.1, from coordinate 3,680 downwards.
TAATACCCTCCAGAGTCTTTTCCGCCTCGACAAGGTCATCATGCTGTGTTTTAAGAAATGTATATCTCTCCAGAAGGCTTCTGTAATCCTCTATGGCGTTTACATTTACATCTCCAAGCTTTTTTATCTCCTCCTTAAGCAGACCTATCTCATGCTTCATTCCCGAGAGATTAGTCAGCTCCTCATTTCTAATCGCTGCCGCATCGCTGAGTGTGATTTCATACTCATCCCACATATAATTGATTTGCGCCTCTATAACCTCCTCAAGCTTCTCCTTCTGACTCCCGAGCCTATAAACCTCCTTGTCAAGAGAATTCATCTGCTCTGAAAGCTTTTCCCTGGACGTGAAGAAATTCTTTTGGCTTTCTCCCAGCTTATCCTTGCGCGCAAGACCCTCTTTAAGCCTCGTCTCCGCTTCGTTCTGTGCGTTGTAGGAGGCATCTATTGTCTTCTTAAGCTCGTCAATATTCTTCTCTCTGCGTTCTATTTCCTCCTTATTTTCTGAAAGCTTTGCCAGCACCTCCTCAAGCTCTGTCCTGAAGCGTGCGATTTCGCCGTTGATTCTGTCCACACTCGCCTGCTTAAAATCTCTGGTCTGACGCATTTTTTCCGCCTTAAGCTCCCACTCGGCAGCTCTGGCAGACACTTCGCTTTCCTCTGTTCTCTTTTCCTCAAGCTCCTTCTGGAATATGGCTATCTGCTCCTGAGTATGCTTCTCCAGGGCTTCACTGTCCTTAAGCTCCTTCTGAATCTGCTCCTTGCCTTCCTTTACTTCAAATATCTTGCCTTCAATCTCCTGCTCCTCAAGCTTTAAGGACTTTACTCCCTGCGCCTCCTCCTCAATACGTTCCCTTGTCTGGCTTATATTGAGACGTGCCGTGTTCTGTTCAATAGTCTTTGCCTGAATGTCCTTCTTAATATTCTCTATGTCTACGCGAAGCCTGTTGCGCCTTGACTTTATTTCTTCAATTCCTCTGTTGTCCTCGTCAATTGCAGCGGTAAGTCTCCCTACCTCCCTGCTGAGCTCATCAAGCTCACGTCTTCTTCCAAGCAGGTTACTGCTGTTTTTAAACGCACCTCCGCTTATAGCGCCTCCCGGCACAAGAAGCTCTCCCTCAAGCGTAACCATCCTGATGCTGTAATCAAACCTTCTTGCAATCCTTACGGCATTGTCCACATTGTCCACAACGACAATTCTTCCAAGCATTGCCTTAGCAACATTCCTGTATCTGTCCTCTGTCTGCACAACCTCATCGGCCATACCTATAACACCCTTCTCCTTCAGAACCTCCGGATTTTTAAACTCCTGTGGATGGGTGATACTTGTCAGCGGCAGAAAGGTTGCCCGCCCGAGACGGTTGTCCTTAAGATACTTAATCATATTTTTAGCCGTTGCTTCGTCATCGGTAACTATATTCTGGATATTTCCGCCAAGTGCAGTTTCAACAGCAGTTTCATACTTTTTATCCACCTTTATTATATCTGCAACAACACCGATAATTCCTGAATTTTTCTCTTTCTGCTCCATTACCCTCTTGACACTTCCGCCATATCCCTCATAGCGCTCGGTCAGGTTGGTTAAAGCCTCCAGCCTCGACTTTTCCTGATGATAAAGCTTCTGATTCTCCCTTAAAGACTCATCCTTATGGGTCAATTCCCCACGGATGTCCCCAAGCTCAAGCTCCATTGCAGCCTCTTTTTCAGTCATGCTCCTGAGCTCACCGCTTATCCTATCAAAGTCCTCCTCAAGCTTTTTTACGCTCTCCTCTCTGGCGGCCTCATCGGATTTCGCGCGCAGAAGTCTTGAGTTCAGCTCGGCACGACGAATATTTATCTGCTCCATCATATTGTCAAAGCGTCCTAATCTGGATTTGATGGTCGCTCTCTGGTTGAGCTCTCCGATAATTGTATTCTTTCCAAACTCAATACTCTGGTCAAGCTCAGTAATCCTGCTCTGAAGCTTATCAAGCTCTTCTCTTACTGCATCCGCAGATTTGATAATATCGTTGACCTGAGTATCAGCCTCCTTCTTCTCTGAAAGAATATCCTCCATTTCCTTATTTCTGTCTGCAATATCCTCCTCAAGAGCCTTTCTGCGTCCGTTTAAGTGCTTCTCCGTGCCGTTGGCAGAATTAATCTGCTCCTTCATTACATTGATTTCGCCCTCAAGTCTGCCTCTCATAAGTCCTGTATCAGTAAGAGAGCTTCTCTCCTGCTCTATAACGGCTTCAAGACCCTCTATCTCACTTTGAATGCGGTCATATTCATCTCTGATGCTCTCATACTTTTCATTAATATCCTTCAGGTCATCGCTTGCAGTCTTATGCTTGTCCTCAATATCCTCAAGCTTTTCTTTGAGACTTTTGTTTTCCAGCAGGAAAACATTGACATCCAGCGTCTTGAGTTCCTCCTTTTTTTTCAGATATATCCTTGCAGTATCTGACTGCTTCTCAAGCGGTCCAAGCTGCTTTTCAAGCTCTGACAATATATCATTTACACGCACAAGATTTTGTTTTTCATTCTCAAGCTTTGACTGCGCGGCAGCCTTTCTTCTCTTAAATTTTACAATACCTGCGGCTTCATCGAAAAGCTCACGCCTTTCCTCAGGCTTTCCGCTGAGGATTTTATCAATCTGGCCCTGTCCTATTATGGAATATCCCTCTTTTCCAATACCGGTATCATAAAAGAGTTCATTTACATCCTTAAGTCTGCATGGTGTACCGTTTATAAGATATTCACTTTCTCCGGAGCGGTAAATTCTTCTTGCGACCGTTACCTCCTCGTAATCAATTGCAAGCTGATGGTCTGAATTGTCCAGAGTAATAGCCACATATGCGTAGCTCAGTGGCTTTCTGGTCTCTGTTCCCGAGAAAATGACATCCTGCATGCTTGAACCGCGAAGCTGCTTTATCCGCTGCTCTCCAAGCACCCAGCGCACCGCATCAGCAACATTGCTTTTTCCGCTTCCGTTAGGTCCCACTATTCCCGTGATGCCATTATGAAACTGAAATATTATTTTATTTGCAAAAGACTTAAATCCATGTATCTCAATGCTTTTTAAATACATATCCTTTATCCCTCAGGACCAGCAATGCATTATAGGCAGCCTGCTGCTCCGCCGCTTTTTTAGTTCTTCCCGAGCCTCTTCCAAAGGCTTCCTTCTCAATAAATACCTCGACAACAAATGTCTTGTCATGCTCCGGACCGCTCTCTCCGAGCAGCTCATAATGAAACTCTTTTTTAAGCTTGCCCTGTACTAGTTCCTGAAGATTACTCTTGCTGTCATAAAAAAGCTGTTTATCCTCAAGGTCAGACAAAACAAATCTGTAAATAAATTTCTTTGCCTGCTCAAAGCCTCCGTCCAGATATATTGCGCCCGTCACCGCCTCCATAACATCAGAGGTGATGCTGTCTCGCTTTCTTCCGCCCGTATTCTCCTCTCCCTTGCCGAGAAGAATGAACTGCCCCAGCTCAATATCCCTCGCACAAAAAGCCAGGGACGGCTCGCAGACCATTGATGCCCTCATCTTTGTAAGCTCTCCCTCAGGAATCTCCTTGTACTCTCCGTAGAGAAACTCCCTTGTAACAAGCTCTAGCACGGCATCTCCACGAACCTCAAGCCTCTCATAGGCGCCCGTTCCGCATATTTTCTGTTCATTCATATCTGAGCCGCGCGTGAG
>JAJQGF010000228.1 GCA_021200695.1 Lachnospiraceae bacterium | reverse complement strand
GATAAATACCTCATACTCCGTATCATCATTCAGTCCGACGGTAATCTGGGCGTCTTTATCTCCCTCAGCTACAAATTCGACACCGTTTTCCATTTCCTTAAAGTTAAGTACGCTGGTACCTGGTACCGACTCATACAGAAAAAGCCCATTTTTCTCAAGCTTGGTAATCTCACTGTAGGTCTTAACCTTAAGCAAGTCTCCGGCATGCTTAAAATCCTCCAGCTTGGACTTTTTTGCAAGCGTATGATTGCCAAAGCTGATTCCTCCGTCCGGCTCGCTGCGAAGCAATTCTTCTATTACTGCCATCTTTAGTTCCTCCTGCTCATTTGTAGTTTCAGTATAATATAATTCCAACTGTTTTGCTACAAATTTTTTATTAAAAAGTATTTAAAAGTATTTAATCCCTGACTGTAAAGGTGACCCTGTCATTCTTAAAGCCTGCCGTCACCCTGTCTCCGGGATTTACCCTCTTAAGCAGAATCTCCTCAGCAAGCGCATCCTCAATAACGGATTGGAGCGCCCTTTTCAACGGCCTTGCACCCATCTTATTGTCAGAATATTTTGTGACAATATGCTCCTTAAGCGCGGGGGTAATCGTCAAATGTATTCCCATCTGCGACTCACACCTGCGGTAAAGATTCGCTGATAAGAGATTAACTATCTCCTTCATATCGTCCCTGTTTAGCTGATGGAAAACGATAATATCATCTATTCGGTTGACAAACTCAGGTCTGAAGCTTCGCTTTACCTCCTCCATTACTCCTGACTTCATCTTCTCGTAATCCTTCTTTTCATTGCTCTCAGCCGCGAAGCCAAGATTCTTCGGGTCAACAATGCGCTGCGCGCCTGCATTGGAGGTCATAATAAGGATTGTATTTTTAAAGCTTACCTTTCTCCCCTTTGAATCTGTGATATGGCCATCGTCAAGCACCTGAAGCAAAATATTGAAAACATCAGGATGAGCCTTTTCAATCTCATCAAAAAGCACAACAGAATAAGGATTCCTGCGGACCTTCTCACTTAGCTGGCCGCCCTCCTCAAACCCCACATATCCGGGAGGCGAGCCAATCATCTTTGACACCGAATGTCCCTCCATATACTCGGACATATCAACTCTTATCATTGCCTCCTCCGAGCCGAACATTGCCTCCGCAAGAGCCTTTGAAAGCTCGGTCTTTCCTACACCTGTAGGTCCGAGGAAAAGAAATGAACCTATAGGTCTGTTGGGGTCTTTTAAGCCTACCCTGCCGCGGCGCATAGCCTTTGCCACCGCAGACACAGCCTCATCCTGACCGATAACTCTCATATGAAGAAGCTTCTCCAGCTTAAGAAGCCTTTCACTCTCCTTCTCAGCAAGCTTCTGTACCGGTATTTTGGTCCACATCGCTACAATTTCCTCTATATCGCTCTCCCCAACATGACAGTTATACTCCGCGCTGTCATTTTCGTGTCTTTTCTGCATACGCTCATATTTTTTAATAAGCTTATCCTGATTATTTTTTATCTCAGCTGCCTGAGTGAAGGCCTCCATACGGATAGAGCGTTCTATCTGTTTATCCATATTTTTAATCTGTGCCAGAAGCTCCTTCTGTCTGTCAGGCATCTCCATGGAGCGCAGTCTCGCTGATGCGGCAGCTTCATCGATAAGGTCTATTGCCTTATCGGGAAGGTTTCTGTCATTTATATATCTGCTTGAGAGACGTACCGCAGCCTCCACCGCTTCAGATGTTATAATAACGTGATGATGCTCCTCATATTTTGGCTTAATTCCCTCAAGAATCCTCACCGCCTCCTCTTCAGAAGGCTCCTCCACATTTACGGGCTGGAACCTGCGCTCAAGCGCGGCATCCTTCTCGATATATTTTCTGTATTCAGATATTGTGGTGGCACCTATAAGCTGTATTTCGCCCCTTGCAAGCGAAGGCTTCATAATATTTGAAGCGTCTATCGCGCCCTCAGCGCCGCCTGCACCAATAAGGGTATGGAGCTCATCCAGAAAAAGTATGATGTTCCCGGAATCAGTCACCTCTTTTATTACCTTCTTGATTCGCTCCTCAAACTCTCCGCGATACTTACTTCCGGCTACCATTCCTGACAAATCAAGGGTAAGCACACGTTTATTCTGTACGGTAAACGGAACCTCGCCGGAGACTATTCTCAGAGCCAGCCCCTCAGCGACCGCAGTCTTTCCAACGCCCGGCTCACCGATAAGGCATGGATTATTCTTGGTACGTCTGCTTAATATCTGAATTACACGCCGGATTTCCTCCTCCCTGCCGATGACCGGGTCAAGCTTTCCCGCCCTCGCCAGCTCAGTTAAATCCCTGCTGTATTGCTCCAACGCAGAGCCTCTGCCTTTCTTATCATTTTTCTTTCCGAGGTCTTCCTTGTAAAGGCTGCCGTCCTGTCCTATAGCAGTCAATGTGTCAACATATATTTTCTGAGTATTGGCGCCTATAGTATTGAGCAGACGAAAGGCCACGTTTTCACCTTCCCTGATAATGGCAAGAAGTATATGCTCCGTACCTGTCTCCTTTTGCCCGAAACGCTCTGCCTGTCTGTGCGCCTCCTCGAGAATTTTTCTTGCTCTGGGAGAATATCCCTCTCTCTCCCTGAGGGCAACGCCATTCTCGAATGCAATAAGCTCCTGTATCATCCTGACGACCTGCTCAGCTTCCACTCCATTGTCACTGAGAACCTTTGCCGCCACACCCGTATCTTCCCTTAACAGTCCGACAAGAATATGCTCTGTTCCGACATATCCCTGTCTGAGACTTAATGCACATTTCGAAGCAAGCTCAAGCGCTGTCTGCGCCTTCTGTGTAAAATGCGACCGCATTATCTCAATCCTCCATAATCTTCATATATTTCATCTATCAGCTCATGCACTTCTTCTCTTGTAATATTTTTACATGAACTCCTTGCAAGTATGACCTGAAGCTGCTTTTTTAATTCCTCCAGAGCATGCATTCTGTCTATATCTATTGCAATTACAGCTCCCTTTCTGCGGTCCACCTTGACATAGCCCTCCTGCCGCAAAACAGTATATGCCTTATTTACGGTATGCATATGATGCCGATGGTGTCTGCAAGCTGCCGGACGCTGGGGAGAGAATCACCCTCATGGAACTGCGATGTAGCTATACCCATGATTATCTGGTTGCAAAGCTGCAGATATAATGCCTCATCGCTGTTAAAATCAATCTCTATAAACATGAAGCTCCTCCCTTCTCCAACTGTTATACCTATGATATAACAGCAAGTCTTCCATGTCAACCTTATAAACTTATTTAAAATGCTGCATTCCCCATAGGCAGACACCCGCATCAGTGTGTCTGCGCCGGAAAATGCAGCATTTGCAATGCTTCCTGCTACATAAAGCTATTTTTCGTCGTCTCCGTCCCAGTTAAGAAATTCAAACTCAAATTCATCATCATCAGTCATAAAATTTCTGGTTCTTCTGTTCTGGGAAGTCTGCTGCTTTTTCACATCAGCCGGAGCCGCCTGACTGCCCTTTTGCGCATTGTTATTCCGGTTGACTGAGCTTTTCACCGGGCGCTGTTCCTGCTGCTTCTGTCCCTGTGCAGCTTTTGCCTGAGTTCTGGAGGCATTCGGCTGCTCCGGCCTGATACGCTCACCCTGTCTGCCGCCGGATGCCGGCTTCTGCTTTCCCTGAGCGCTTCCTTTTGGTCTGTCTGCACTTCTCCTGCGGGCATTTTCCCTTTCAGCCTCCGCAAAATATGCCGCATCAGCAGCCTCCCTCGCCTTAAATAATGTCACCGTAATTGCAGCTATGAGAATAATTATTATAATGACAAGGACTATAACAACTGCCTTTAAGGTTTTTACGTTACCTGCTGCATCTGCGTACAGAGTCGCATTTGTCTGAACATTTTCAAATATTTCATCTATCTTATACTGACCGGACTCCTCATTGTCAATCAGATACCATTCACCGTTCTCCAAAGCCACCTCATATTTCAGCTGCTCATCAGTGGTACTTTCCTGTTCCGCGCCTGTTTCATCAGTATTTTCCTCTGGTATCTCCTCCTCGGGTACAGTTAACTCCTCGGAAAGATTTACATAATCTGAGCGTATGAAGCCGGTAATCTCTGAACCGTTTACCGTGAAGCTTACCTGATACCATTCCTTGCCATCGCTTCCCGTTGCAGTTCCGGTAACGGTGAGAGCAAGACCACTTTCAGCGGTAGTGACTATCGTGCTTGTGGTCGATGCATTAGAGCGCACACGAACCGCCTGTCCGCCTGTGACTGTAGCGCTTACCGGATTTACCTCTGTAACCTCCGCCAGAGTTTCTTCTGCGGCCGTTGACGACGAGGAGGAGGCTGAGGTTGAAGTTGAGGACGAAGCTGAGGTAAGAGTGGAGGGAGTGCTTCCGTCCGTTATTGATACCAAATCCGAGCGTATATATCCCAATGTTTCCGCATCCACAAACACCTGATACCATATGTTTCCGTCAGAGCCCGTAGTCTGCCCGTTGATTGTCACCTCCGCGTCCTTATCCGCGCTTCCTATTACCTCGCTGTCCGTACCTGCCTGCTCGCGTATTGATACACTGTCCGCAGTTACCTTTCCCTGACTCTGCGCATGACTCACTATGGTAAACATACTCACCGCAAACCATACAGTCGCCACAAACAAAGCCGCATGAAGGGAGCAGCGCAAAAGCTGTAAATTTGTTGACTTTTTCATAATGTGTTCCTTTCCTTCTTTATCTGATTGACTATATTCTTTATTTACGTATAAAACGGCGCTGACCCTCCTCACCGCCTTTGTTAAGTCCAAAGCCCTTCATATCATGGTCACTCTTTCGCCTCTGACTCTCCTCAATCTTTTGGTGATATTTTACCTCACATTGAGGACAGAACCTTCCGCTTCTGATTGACTTGCCGCAACTTTCGCAGAAAAGCGTAACCTTCGAGCTGTCAGCCACCTCAATTCTGTTTTCCTTCAACATTCTCCTGATCGAGCGCTGCGAAACTCCGGTAGCATTTTCAACCTCAGCCGCATTTGCCCCGGGATGCTGCTCTATGTACAGTCTTACCTTTCCGTAGTCATCATACTGCAGATTTCCGCATTTTTCACAGTGGTACTCACCCACACCCTCAAACACGTAAACCCCTCCGCATTTCTCGCAGATTTTAGGAATATGATAAGGGTCTGTTAATTCATCAAATTCCATATGTACACATCCTTTCGCTCTATGCCTCGTCAATAGCCTTTCCTATATCATGTCTCATATATTTATTATCAAAGTCAATCCATTCGCAGGCAGCATATGCATTTGCCCTTGCCTCCTTTAAGTCAGCGCCCTTAGCCGTCACGCCAAGCACCCTGCCGCCGTTTGTCACAATGCCCTTATCGGTAAGCTTTGTTCCTGCGTGGAAGCAGTAATATCCCTCTTTATTATCAAATTTTTCCAGACCCCTGATAACATAGCCCCTATCATATGCCACAGGGTAACCATCGCTTGCAAGCACCACGCACACTGCGGCATTATCCTCAAACTGAAGCTCCACGCTGTCAAGAGTTCCGTCAACACACGCCTCCATGACATCAATTATATCATTTTTCATTCGCGGAAGCACTACCTGCGCCTCAGGGTCTCCAAATCTGGCATTATATTCAAGCACCCTCGGTCCATCCGGTGTAAGCATGAGTCCGAAAAAGATAACTCCCTTGAAAGGTCTTCCCTCGGCTGCCATTGCATCCACAGTTCTCTGGTATATATATTTCCTACAGAATTCATCCACCTCAGGTGTATAGAAGGGGCTTGGAGAAAAGGTTCCCATACCGCCGGTATTTAATCCACAATCTCCGTCCTGCGCCCTCTTATGGTCCTGCGCAGAGGTCATTATCTTTATAGTCTTTCCGTCAACAAAGGAAAGTACGCTTACCTCTCTTCCTGTCATAAATTCTTCGATTACCAGCTTATTTCCCGCATCTCCGAATTTTTTATCAAGCATTATCGTTCTTACTCCCTCAAGCGCCTCCTCTTTGGTATTGCAAATAAGCACTCCCTTTCCAAGAGCAAGCCCGTCAGCCTTAAGAACGGTGGGGAATACCGCCGTCTCCTCAATATATTTAACGGCAGCCTCCGCATTATCAAAATTCTCATATGCAGCGGTAGGTATATCATACTTTTTCATAAGCTCCTTTGAAAAAGCCTTGCTGCCCTCAAGGATTGCGGCATTCTTACGCGGTCCGAATACCTTAAGCCCCTCTGCCTCAAATGCATCCACGAGCCCCCCGACAAGAGGGTCGTCCATTCCCACTATCGTAAAATCTATATCCTTCTCCTTTGCGAATGCCACAAGCCTGTCGAATTCCATCGCGCCAATCTGGACGCACTCCGCAAGCTGACCGATACCTGCATTTCCCGGAGCACAGTATATTTTGTCAACTCTAGAGCTCTTTGCAACACAGGCGGCAATAGCATGCTCTCTTCCGCCGCTTCCTACTATGAGTACCTTCACGTCTAATCCTCCTTATTTCTTACTGCCTAAAAATACTTTTCCGCTCGCTATCATATTTATTGCCTGGGGTAAAAGCTGCCACTCAGCCTGCTCCATAACTCTCCTCTGCAGTGTCTGCGGAGTGTCGCCCTCCTCAACGCAGACAGCCTTCTGAAGGAGGATTGGTCCTGTGTCCATTCCGGAATCCACGAAGTGAACCGTTGCGCCCGTAACCTTAACTCCCCTTGCCAATGCCGCCTCATGCACCTTAAGTCCATAATAACCCACACCGCAGAAGGAGGGAATAAGCGAAGGATGAATGTTTATTATGCGCCCCTCATATTTCTCCACCAGCTTTTCCGGAATTTTCACCAGAAATCCGGCTAGCACTATCAAATCAACATTATACTCGTCAATTTTTTTAAGCAAAGCCTCATTAAAGCTCTCCCTGTCCTCATAATTTTTTGGAGAAATGCATACTGCTTCAAGTCTGCTGCTTCTGGCGCGCTCAAGTGCAAACGCACCCTCATTATTGCTGATTACAACACTGATTTCCGTGTTCATAATTGTCCGGTTCTTAATGCCGTCAATAATTGCCTGAAGATTTGTTCCGCCCCCGGATACCAGAACTGCTATTTTTAACATACTGTTACACCCTTCTCTCCATTCTCGCAGACACCTACCACATAAGCCGTCTCTCCCGCTGCCCTAATCGCCTCAAGCGTCCTGTCGGCATCCTCACGGGCAACCGCAAGCACCATTCCAAGTCCCATATTATATGTATTGTACATCATGTGCTCCTCAATCCCTCCGGTTTTCTGCAGCAGCTTAAATATGGCAGGAAGCTCGTAGCTGTCCTTTTTCACAACTGCGCGTATTCCCTCGGGAAGCATTCTCGGTATATTCTCATAAAAGCCTCCTCCTGTAATATGACTGCAGCCCTTAATTTTTACTCCTGCGTCCTTTACGGACCTAAGCGCCTTTACATAAATCCTGGTCGGCACAATAAGCGCCTCGCCAAGAGTCGTTCCAAGCTCATCATAATATGTATTAAGGCTCTCCTGTGTCATCTCAAACACCTTGCGCACAAGAGAAAAGCCATTTGAATGTATTCCGCTTGATGCGATTCCGATAAGTGTATCTCCGGCGGCTATGCTCTCACCGGTAATAAGCTCCTTTTTGTCAACTACACCCACAGCAAAGCCTGCCACATCATACTCCTCCTCCGGCATAAGCCCCGGATGCTCAGCAGTCTCTCCCCCGATAAGCGCGGCTCCCGCCTGACGGCAGCCCTCGGCAACACCCTTTACTATGGCGGCAATCTTCTCGGGATAATTTTTGCCGCATGCTATATAATCAAGGAAAAACAATGGTTCTCCGCCCGCACATGCCACATCATTGACACACATTGCAACGCAGTCTATGCCTATGGTATCATGTCGGTCCAACAGAAAGGCAAGCTTGATTTTGGTTCCGACACCGTCGGTTCCCGACAAAAGAACAGGCTCCTCCATGTTTTTTAATGCCTGCATTGAAAAAGCGCCGGAAAATCCGCCGAGTCCTCCCAGAACCTCAGGCCTCATCGTCTCCTTTACGTATTTTTTCATAAGCTCTACCGATTTATAGCCTGCCTCAATATCGACCCCTGCTTTTTTATAATCCAATGCCATGAATTTCTCCTCCTTATTTCTGCTCCATATATGC
>JAJQGF010000253.1 GCA_021200695.1 Lachnospiraceae bacterium | reverse complement strand
TGTTAGCTCCTATAATTATGGAGATTGCCTGAGGCAGGCTCATAAGACCCGCGCTGACAAAACCTATCGCCATAACCGTAGTCGCGCTGCTGCTCTGCAGCACTGCGGTTGTGATGGCTCCGGCAAGCACACCCATCAGCGGATTTTCGGTAAACATACCAAGTATGCTTTTCATTTTTTCTCCCGCCGCCTTCTGAAGACACTCACTCATCATGTTCATGCCATATACAAATATTGCCAGGCCTCCGAACAGCCCAAACACTATCTCTAATGTATCATTCATTCTTCAGCCAGACCTCCCTGATATAATTTCCGGCCAGCTCACCCAGACCCGCGATTGCCACTGCCGTAATCATTGCATTCCATTCAAATCCGACAAATAGGATTAAGAAAAACGCAAATGAGACGCCTCCAATCAAAAAGTCCAGCATATACTCCTTAAGCTTTACATTTTTTATTATTTGTACTTTATTCATTATTGCCCTCAAATCCTCCTCTTAAACTGATTCTAACATTGAGGATATACTGCAAAATATCATGTACTTGCAAAATTCATGTAAAATCTGTCTAAAGCCCCACGCATTAAAATACATAAACGACAAAAAGCACCCCTTCCGATGCTTCGGAAGGAATGCTTTCAACCCTTTTCCATTTATTGCCTATACTATATTACTCCTCGTTACCGAGCTTTACGCTGTAAATTCCGCCACCCTGAACCTGCTGATTACCTCCTCAAGGGTACCTGCCTGACTGTTCATCTCCTGGCTTGCGGCCGCACATTCCTCTGAGGTAGCAGAATTGGTCTGTACGACATCATTGATGTGCTCAACACCCGCATTAATTTGATTAAAGGCCTCCATCTGCGCCTCAAGCGCTGCAGCGACTGAATTTACGTCTTCCGTAATAACCTTAGAGCCCTTCACGACACTTTCAAGCTGCTTTGCCGTATCGTTTGCAATTACCATACCCTTTTCAACAGCCCGTACGGATGTCTCAATCAATACCGCCGATTCCTTTGCAGCTTCAGCGCTCTGCGCTGCAAGCATAGATACCTGATCCGCCACAACAGCAAAGCCCTTTCCTGCCTCTCCTGCTCTTGCAGCCTCAATGGATGCATTCAGTGCAAGAAGATTGGTCTGTGAAGCAATTTCATTAATAGTGGAAATAATCTTACTGATTTCCTGCGAAGCCTCGTTGATTTCACTCATGGACTTCACCATCTCCTGTACCTTATCGTCTCCATTTACAATCTCAGCGCCGACATTTTCTACCTTTTTGCTTATTTCCTTTGCATTCTCCGCATTTTCAGATACCTGACCGGCCACGCTCTCAATTGTAGCTGCCAGCTCCTGTGTAATGCCTGCCTGCTCGGTTGCTCCCTCCGCCAAATCCATCGAGCTCGCTGATACCTGCTCGGCACCGCTCTTTACCTGGTCTGCTACGCTATGTATACCCTTGACGGTAGACGCCATGCTCTTTTCAAATGACATAAAAGCATCCCTGATGCCTACAAAATCGCCCTTCCAATCTACATTTGGCTGTACGTCAAAATTACCGTTTGAAAATTCGCTCATGGCATTTGAAATGTCGTCAACATATGTACCAAGTATACGGATAGACTTTCTTAAGCTGTGTGCAAGCACACCTATCTCATCCTCAGAATGATACTCAAGGCGACTGTGAAGATTTCCTTCTGACAGCTCCATGGAAACTGTCTCAATTGCACTGAGAGGCTCCGTTATGGATTTAATAATATGGTCTCCTATTTTTTCGGACAGCACTGCCGCAATCACTATCAGCAGCACAATAAGCACCATACCTGTTATAAAGGCAATTTTGCTTTTTAAAACAGCGCTGTTCTTAAGCTCATCAGTAATCTCATCAATCTCCTTTGATATAACAACCACGTTGTCAAGGGCAGGGGCGCACTGTGTAAGTATCATCTCTCTGGCAGTATCACTGTTTCCCGCTTCAACTTCAGTCATAATGGCATACCCGATTGCACCCCAATCGCCCAATGCATCCGAATATTTTTGATAAAGCTCATCATCGAGCAGCCCGGTAGCCTCCATTGCCTCAAGCTCCGTACCTATAGCCTCAATATTCTCCTCAACCGTTTGTCTGTATGCGGCATATGTGCTTTCATCCTCCTCAAGCACCATCTCACGAATATTTCTGGCCGCTACATTGGTATAAATTCTGCACATTTTCACAGCAGTATCCGCTCTTTGCGAGCCGTTTACATAATCATTCAGGCTAAAATACAAAGTTCCTAAACCTATCATACTTAATATACCGGAAATAATCATCAGAATTATCACTGTCCAGTATCCAAAATTCAGTCTTTGTTTCATTTTCATTCCGTCTAATTTCCTAAGCATATCGACCTCTCCTTTATCATTAATACAGCAGTATGACTAAAAACTGCAAAAAGCATTTTATAGTTTATAAGTCAAGTGCTTTTTGACCTTTAAAATTTCTTTAATATTTATTTAATATTTCCGCCCTTTTTGTAATTACAATAAAAAAAGTACCGGATACAGCCCGTTTTGCGCACCCGATACCTTTTATCTCATGTAATTATATTGACGCTGCCTAATCAACCCTTGACACTACCCATTGCCACTCCCTGAACAATATACTTTGAAAGCAGCAGATATACCACTATGACAGGGAAAATTGAAAATGCAATCATCATGTAAACCTGGCCCATATCGAACTTCAGCCAATCAGCAGACCTTAACTGCGCAATCAATATTGGCAGTGTTTTCTTAGTGTCAGTGTGAAGTATAAGTGTCGGTGTAAAATAGTTGTTCCAGCTCGTAACAAATGTAAAAATTGCCTGAACCGCAATAGCGGGCTTCATAAGAGGCACCACAATAGAATTAAAGGTTCTGAACTCCCCTGAGCCATCTATTCTTGCCGCTTCAACAAGCGAAAGCGGAAGCGCGCTCTCCATATACTGCTTCATGTAAAAGAAGGTCACCGGCGCCGCGATTGACGGAACGATTAGCGGCACAAATGTATCATCCAGGCCGATGTTACCCACCAGCTGTATAAAACCGAGGGCAGTTACCTGGGTCGGTATCGTCATTATTGCCAGAATAAAGGTAAATATAAATTTTTTAAACTTAAAATCATAGGCATGAATCGCATATGCCGTCATGGTCGAAAAATATGTACTGAGCACAGCGCTGAAAGCCGCAATAATCAGGCTGTTAATCATACCGCGTATAACAGGCAGCGTACCATTTATAAGATTAGTCCAATTTTCAAGCGCATGTGTGCTTGGAAATGGGGCGAATCCGCTTGTAAGCTCTCCGTGTGAGCGCGTGGCATTTATAAACAGCACATAAAACCAAAACAGACACAATAACGAAATAAACACCAACACTACGTATGCGATAGCTCTTCTGGTTCCTATTCCCAGACCTTTACTTAACTTCTCATTTCCTGCGTTTTGCATGACTTCACCTCCTCGCCTTGTTATCCGACAGCTTGTAAACCAGCATGCTTAGTATTCCGGTAATTATAAACAGAATTACCGACAGGGCACCGGCCATGCCATAATTTTTGCTGTACAGATGCTTATTAAGGTACATTATAAGTGTCATGGATGAACGCATAGGTTCTCCGGTTCCGTTTGTCAAAATCTGAGGCACATCAAACATCTGAAGACCTCCGACAAGCGACGTAATCATTACATATATGAGGATAGGTCTAAGCAGAGGAAGCGTAATCTTAAAAAATACCTGCGTTGATGTAGCGCCGTCAACCTCCGCCGCTTCAAACAGCGACGTGTCAATTCCCATCATGCCCGCCATCAGCAGAATTGTTGTATTACCGAACCACATAAGAAAATTCATAAATGCCACAAGGCTTCTGGTACTCCAGACATTAGAAAGGAATTTATAGGGCTCAGTCAATATGCCAAGCTGTATCAATATTGAATTGACAGGACCACTGTCAGAAAACAATGTAAAAAACAGCATTGCAAATGCGGAAGCCATTATAAGGTTGGGCAGATATATAACAGTCTTAAAAAACCGCTGTCCCTTAAGCCTCAGTCTTGTGTTTGAGAACCATGCACCCAAAAGAAGCGACACGATTATCTGAGGTACAAAACCCATTACCCACATAATCATTGTATTTGAGGCATATGTCCACAAATCAGGATTGGATAATATGGTTTTAAAATTAGACAGGCCCACAAAGGTAGGTCCTATCTGCGTCAGCCCTGAGCGATAATTTTCAAACAGGCTGTTGTAAAAGGTGCTCACCAGCGGAATCAGCTGAAACACCACAAATACGAGCATAAATGGTATTAAAAATATATATCCCCATTTGTTATACTGTACAACCTTTCCCTTCTTAGCCGCTTTCATACAAAAACCTCCGTAAATTAAGTAAAAACAATGCCTGCCTGAACGGCAGGCATTGTAAAATCAGCCATAATCAGATATTTTGATTATTCAGTAACCAATTCCGGATACTTCTCAACAATGGCTGTGTAGAACAGTCCAATGGCCTCTTCTTTGGTTGCATTGCCTTCAAAGTAATTCTTCATTGCATTCTGGAATTCCTCGTTACAGCCCTGATCGTATGCCGACAGATTGCTCAAATCAATTTTCTCAGCACCTGCACAGTAAATCGAAAGAGGATTCTGTCCGCCAAGCACTGCGCTCTGATAAGAGGTATCCACCGCCATTTCTTCCATTGCAGGCTTGTTGTTTACAAAATCATCATCATCCTTAACTATATCAATCATAGTATCTGTATCGCAGGTAAGTGTCAGCATAATGTCCTTAATAAGCTCTTCATTATCTGTTCCCGTTGCTGCGCAAATCCAGGTGCCCCCCCAGAAAAAGCCCTGAGGTCCCTCGGTAGCGCCCCATCTTCCGGAGTTACCTACACTTCCTACAGTATCGGCAGCCATTGAAAAGTTTACAAGCCATGCCGGTCCTAAGTAGCAGAATACCTTTCCTTCAGGATAGACGCCCTTTGACCAGTCATCTGACCACAGCTCTGATGTTCCTGTCTCGCCTGCATCCGCCAATTCCTTAGAATCATCAACCCAATTCATAATATTGTCATCAATATTTACCTTGCCGTCTACAACCCACTTTGACGTTACATTGTTTGAATATACACGGTATGTATCATTTACGGTAGATGTAATATTGTAACCTGCTTCCTTCAGGGTATCCGCCGTTTCCATAAAGGTATCCCAATCCTTAACATATTCCTGAACCTCTTCAGGCTCTTCCGTTCCAAACACCTCCAGCGCTATATCTCTGTTATAGAAAAGCGCGCATGGACAAGCCTGCCATGTAAGTCCCTTTAATACTCCTTCAGAATCAGTAACAATATCCTGAGTATACTTATATTTGTCTGCAATGTCCTCCTCGGTAATCCCTAAATCCAAAATTGACATTGTGTAATCAGTATCTACATACTTTAATGCATAGTCAGCCTCTACAAGGAAAATATCAATCTTGTCATCTGCGGCTGCGCTCTCCTGCTTTAAGAGCACTTCATCAAGATTATTCTGATAAGCATTGTCATCGCTGGGCGTGATATTCCACTTTACAGTTACATCGCCAATTGTGCCTGTTGTAGCGTCAACCTCAACATAATCAGCATAATGGTCGGTAAGACGACTCTTAAATTCCTCGTTCCAGCAATAAATGTTGAGAACCTTTCCATCTCCTTCCGTGCTCGCGTTACTTCCACAACCTGCAAGCATGCCTGTCATCATGGTTGCCGTGAGCAAAGCGGCAAGTGCCTTTTTCTTCATACCTGTTTCCTCCCTATATTGTTTGTTTAATTTTTATTGCATTTATTTTTATGCCGTTTCGGTTCGACACAAATGCCATATCATAATTTGCTGTCTGCCGGCAGCCTTCGCACTGATTTTCCCTCAACCAGCCGTCCCTGTATTATAATTCTGTCTATAATCGTGGTTTTAGGTCTCTCAATCAGCTTTATCAGCTCTCTCGCCGCCACACAGCCTATCTGCTCCGCATCCTGCCATATAGTAGTAAGCTGCGGTTCAAGATGTCTTGCGGCGCTTATTCCATCATAGCCTGCTACGGAAATATCCTCCGGTATCCGCAGCCCCCGCTCTCTTATTGCATTGATTCCGCCAAATGCGGCAAAATCATCGGGATAAATAATGCATGTCGGCGGACTCTTCAAATCCAGAAGCTCATTCGTAACAGTATACGCTGAAGCCGAATCTCTGTAGGGCGCCTCTCTTATGTACTCATCAGGAAGCTCTATTCCAAGCTTCTCCGCCGTGCTGTAAAAGCTTGACATTCTCTTTCCTGTAACTGCTGATGCCACACCATGTATATACGCAATCCGGCGATGACCCATACCATATATATATTCAAGAAGCTCCTGCATTCCCGCTACATTGTCTGACATCACCGCTATTCTGTTGTTAAAAATATAGTCAATCGTCACTACCGGTATATCGCTCTGTACAAGCTCTATTACCTCCGGGTCCTTAAAATCAATGCAGGCAAGCACCACACCGTCAAAGCATCTGTATCTGCTGTGTTCAAGATATGTCATTCTGCCCGGTCTGTTGCGGCAGCTATTGATAAAGGTGATGTCATAGCCGCTTTTCTCCGCCGTCCTTTTAAAGCTGTCAAGCACACTGGAAAAGTAATCATGCTTCAGACCGCTCATGGCATCGTCCACAAAGAGTACGCCTATTCCATGAGTTCTGTTTGTCTTAAGCGCTCTCGCCGAAAGGTTGGGAAAATATCCCATTTCCTTTGCAGTTCTCTTAATATATTCCTTTGTGTCGCTTCCTATATCGTTATGATTATTCAAAGCCTTGCTTACCGTGGCTGTCGAGACACCGCAAGCCTTTGCAATATCCTTTAAAGATGCCATTGATTTCTCTCCGCCGCTTAACTTAATCGTTTTCGTATTTCAACTATATAACATTATTCCTAAATTTGCAACAGTTTTTTTAATTTTTTTGTCAATTTTTATAAGGTATATCCTATTAAATCCCTGTTTTAGCGCATTTTCAGGCAAAAAAGCCGTTATATATATGCGTGTCATGCCTTTTATAAATGTCTGTTTTTCTTTTGTCATTTATTTTAACTGTTTTGTATTGCTTTTTTATAATCTATTTTGTATAATTTGTCTAAAAGAAGCCAACTTAATCGTTTTCATAAATAATAACAAGGAGTAATGATATGAAATTTGGCTATTTCGATGACGCTGCTCGCGAGTATGTCATCACGACACCTAAAACACCCCTCCCCTGGATTAATTATCTGGGCACAAAAGATTTTTTTTCTCTGATATCAAATACCTGCGGCGGCTATTCCTTTTATAAGGATGCCAAGCTGCTGCGCCTGACACGGTATCGCTACAATAATACTCCGGCGGATACAAACGGAAAATATTTCTATATTAAGGATGGAAGCATTGTATGGAATCCCGGCTGGCAGCCCTCAAGAACCGCGCTTGATTCATATGAGTGCCGCCATGGTATCGGCTACAGTCGTTTTACCTCGTCGAAGAATGGTCTGCAGGCAGGCATGCTCTCCTTCGTTCCTATAGACGACAACTGTGAACTTACAAAGCTTACTCTCACAAATAATTCCGCGCAGGAGAAAAATTTTTCGGTATTTTCCTATGTGGAATGGTGCCTTTGGAACGCCGATGATGATATGAAAAATTTCCAACGCAATTTAAGCATTGGAGAGGTTGAGGTTGCCGGCTCCGCAATATTTCACAAGACAGAATACAGAGAGCGCCGTAATCATTATGCGGTTTACTCCGTAAATGCCGAGCCTGACGGATTTGACACAAGCCGTGACGCCTTTCTCGGCGCCTATCGCGGGCCGGAGCTTCCCGAGGCGGTCGAAAACGGCTCATGCACAGGGTCTATTGCAAGCGGCTGGTCGCCTATAGCTTCACATCAGTTAAATGTCTCTCTTGCCCCCGGTGAAAGCAAAACCTATATTTTTGTGCTGGGCTACATAGAGAATAATGACGCTGAAAAATGGGAAGCGCCCGGGATAATCAACAAAACCCGCGCTTATGAAATGCTTAAAAAATACAGCGCTGAGGCAGATGTAGACTCAGCCTTTGAAAGCCTCAGGGAATATTGGAATTCTCTGCTGTCAAAATACACCGTCTGCTCCTCCGACGAAAAGCTCAACCGCATGGTAAATATATGGAATCAATATCAATGCATGGTAACCTTTAATATGTCGCGTTCCGCCTCCTACTATGA
>JAJQGF010000186.1:6639-8365 GCA_021200695.1 Lachnospiraceae bacterium | reverse complement strand
CGCTCATCTCATCAGCCGCGATAAGGTCGCAGTCGGTGCCGTTTATATTTTCGGTGGTGATAATCTCGCCGTCCGCCACAACCGTGCGCGCGACGTAGGTGTTAAACGCATAGTCGAGCATTTTCATGTGGTCGTTCCAATCGTCGGGCGCGTTTAATGTCACCGCGATAAACGTCATGCCGTAGCGCGTCGCCGCCGAGACAAGACATCTGCCCGTGCTTTTGGTGTAGCCGGTCTTTACTCCGATACAGCCCTCATATTGGCGCAGGAGCTTGTTGTGATTTACAAAGTAAAGCTCCGCATCGGGGCGGTTAATGACGGTGACGCGCTTGTCGTAGGTGCCGACAATTGCGGCGAACTCCTCGTTTTTCAGCGCATAGCGCGCCAATTGGGCAAGGTCAGCCGCCGTGGTGTAGTGACCCTCCTGGTCAAGTCCGCTCGGGTTTTCAAAGTGCGTATGCTCAAGCCCAAGCTCCGCCGCCTTGGCGTTCATCATCTCGGCGAATGCCTCCTTGCTCCCCGCGATGTATTCGGCAACCGCCGCTGCGCCGTCGTTGCCCGAATTGAGCATTACGCCGTACAGGAGCTCGCGCATGGTAACCTGGTCGCCCGGCTGAAGATATACCGAGGAGCCCTCCTCTGCGGCGGCAGTCTCGCTCATCGTGACAATATCATCGGGGTCGGAGTTTTCCAGAGCGACTATCGCCGTCATAATCTTCGTGGTGCTTGCCATGGGGTATTCCGTGTCCGCATTGCGGTCGAGTATCACCCTGCCCGTCGCCGCGTCAATCAATACCGCGTATTCGGCGGATATATCCACGCCCGCCGCCGCGGTTATACCCGTGATAATCATAAGCATTGCGGCAAATACCGCCGCCGTCAATTTTTTCATATATGCTTACCTCCGTTATTTATTGTACATACTCATTCTACATATTCTATTATAACATATATATGCCGAAATTTCAACACTTTACCGCCGATAAAATTTTTTTGCGCTTAATTTATAATATCAAAATAAATATTTCCAAAAAACTATTGAAAATTCCAAATTGTTGTGTTATAATATATGTATGTTAGGGCTTCGGCACAGATTATATTAGTAAGGAGAGTGACAAAAAATGGTAAACGGAATAGAGCATGTTGCCATCGTATCGAAGGACACCGCCGCTTTGAAGGATTGGTACATAAAGGTATTCGGCGGCAGGATTGTGTACGATAACGGCAAGGGCACGTATTTTCTGGCGTTCCCCGCGGGCGATATGATAGAGTTCGTAACGGCGACGGCGGACATGCCCGACGATGTGTAAAAGTCGGCGGGTATACGTCATATCGCGCTGTCGGTTGACTCCGAGAGCTTCGACGAGCTTGTGCCCGTGCTAAAGGCGGACGAGAGAGTTGAGGAGGTACACGATGTGTCCGAAAATGCCAAGGGACTTAAAACCTATTGGTTTAAGGACATCGAGGGCAATTTCATGCACCTGATATATCGTCCGACACCGCTTGTATAGGCGCGGCGGACGGCTTAACAGAGTATATACACCGTCAGGGGACGGAGTACATAAATATTTTGAGAGGAGAAATGTTAAAATGGACATTTTATCACAATTTAGTCTTAAGGGCAAGGTAGCTCTTATCACAGGCGCATCCTACGGTATCGGATACGGTATCGCGAAGGCATTCGCTTCGGCGGGTGCGACAATCACATTCTGCGACATCAAGCAGG